>JBCCUW010000064.1:0-13671 GCA_039196385.1 Pseudomonadota bacterium | reverse complement strand
TGGTCATAGGGTCGGCCAAATTCGGCATAAAACGCTGCATCACAGACATCCAGACTGGTCCACTGCAATGGCGCGTAAAACACACCGCTGGCGCCCGCCTGCAACAGGTCCGTCACGTGTCCGGCCAGCGTGCCGGCGACATCAGTCAGCACCTGATGCAAAGCAGCACCCTCCGTTTGCGCATACGTGCGCAACGGTTCCCCAACCCCACCGCATAACAGGCCAACAACCGCCAACGGCGCAAACACTGTGGCCAGAACATCCACCTCGTTGCCCAGTTCATCCACCACCAGCCGCATGGCTTCAACATGCTCCTGAAGTATCGGGTGACTTGATGCAACCTGCGGTACGTCGTGCAGGTCCTGTGCCGTCTCGACGATACGTCGCGTCAGCCGCGGGAACTTCTGCTCCACCGGTCTGGCGTATTGATTACCCCACGGTTCGGCAAACAATGTCCAGCGTGGGTTCAACTTGACGAAGTCGTAGTTGTATTTGCGCTGACGTTCAATGGTGTGGGCAGCCAGCTCCGCTGCACTCCACTCGCGCAGAAAGTCATGGCCCCAGGTGGCCACGGGCAGTTGATCCGGTGGTTCCCCGGCAAGTACCGCGCGAATACGTTGTTTGTGGTCCATCTATGCAGTCCTCAGTCCCAGCCCCGATATGGAATGATTTTCGCATGGCGCATCGGGCCAATCAATTTGCCGCGCCGATATCAAATTCTGTAAAGTCGGTACCAGACAATTGGAGCAATCAACAGCGTATGAGCGAGTTTTCCCTGGAGAGTTTTTTCACACCGGACATCATTGCCGACCCCTACCCCATGTACAACGGTCTACGCGAGAGCAGTCCCGTACTGTATCTCGAAGACAGCCACATGCTGATTTTGTCCGAATACCAAACCGCCCAGGCTGCTCTGCGCGACAAGAATCTCGGGCATAACGACAGTCCGGACATCACGCCGGAAGAGCTTGAGGAAATCATGCGCAACCCCGCCATCGCCAGCCTGCGCCGGACCATGCTGCTGATGAACCCGCCCGACCATACACGCATCCGCAGTTTATTCGTTAAAGCCTTCGACGCCCGCAGCGTAAAAGTCATGGAAGAGCGGATCAGCGCACTCTCCCACGAATTGATTGACCAGTTTATCGAGCGAGGCGAAGGCGATCTGGTGAAACTGTTCAACCACCCGCTACCCGTGATTGTGATCTGCGACATGTTGGGTATCCCAGAAGCAGACCGCCAACAGTTTATCTCCGGTACCCGCATTCAGGGCCGCTTGATCGATCCCACGCCGATGACAGACGCAGAGCTGGCACAGGCCAATGCCAATTCCTCAGACAGCCTAGCGTACTTTGCCGGCTTATGTGACGCGCGCCGCGCCAACCCGCAAGACGACCTGCTGACCGCCCTGGTGCAGAGCGAAACCGAACACGGTGCGCTCAGCGAAGAGGAACTGGTGGCGAATATCAGCCTCCTGTTTGCCGCCGGCCACGAAACCACCGTTAACCTGTTGGGGAACGCGCTGCTGGCGCTGTACCGTAACCCCGATCAACTAGCGATGCTCAAAGCCAATCCGGAGCTGATGACCAGCGCTGTAGAAGAATTTCTGCGCTACGACAGCTCTGTACAATTGAGCGCCCGGGGTGCCTTGGTAGACACCGAAGTGGCAGGCCACCAGGTACCCGCCGGCACCCAGATACTGACATTACTGGCGGCGGCTAACCGCGATCCCAAAGTCTTTGACGACCCAGATCGACTCGATATCACCCGCAGTGAAGCCAAACCTTTGTCGTTTGGCGGTGGCATTCACCTGTGTTTGGGCGCCCAATTGGCCCGGTTGGAAACAAAAATCGGCCTGGGGGCTTTGCTGGAGCGGTTGCCGAATCTCCAGCTCACCAATGTGGATAAGCCGGAGTGGAAGCAGACGATTACTCTGCGCGGGCAGAAGAGCCTGCCCGCCACCTGGTAACGTCTCGACCATCAGCCTGGCGCGGCTGGGCGGGTCAGCAACAGCCACGCACACGCCAGCGCGGTGACCACCTCAAACACCAACAGACTGAAAATCTGTGGATGGGGCAGGCCCAGAGCAAGCAAACTGGCCAAACGGCCAAGCGCAAAACCACCCATAAACAGCAAAGCCAGTAACGTTGCCGTCTGCCTGAAGGTAGTGAGCAGGAAGCCGCAACTAATGGCCATGCCCAATGCTACGAATAAACCACCATAGGCGCCGCGATACATGCTGTCTGCAGACGCGCCTTCTGCGCGCAGATCGTAACGCGCCAGCAATAAGTCCGGGTCAATGCAATAGGCTAGCCCGATACCGACAAGCGTCAGGCCAATAAACAACAACAAATAGCGCTGCACAATTACCCGCATACTAAACCTCAGACGCTTCACGGCGAGCTTGCTGTGCTGCAAACCAGGCGTCTTCTTCACCCGGCTCCGGCATAATCTCACCGCCCTCCAGGACCCAGCTGGCTGGCGTCTCACGAATCTCCGCGGCTGCCTGAGCAGAATCAATCCCACCGTGACGTATCAGCGAAGCAGTGATCTTGCTTGCTATTTCATCTTTCTGCGCAGCGCTCCTGCCTTGCCGAATGGTGCCGCGCACCGCCAGAGTTTTGTCCCCCAGAGGAAACTGGGCTGCCTCCTCGAAAAATACGGCGTGGACAAAAATCGGCGGCGCACCGGTGACGGCACAATGAATGTCGGTGATGTCGCGGGCAATCCGTTGTTTTGCCTCGCCGTCAATCGCACCCTGGCGTGCGTTACAGATATAAAGTGGCATATGTTTTCTCCTTAATGCTGAACCGGGTCTGCGATCACCGCGACTATTTCATCCACGCTGCACCCAGTCTGCCGGGTCCAAAGACTCACAAGTTCGCGCAACAAAGTTTCCCGGCGCGTCTGGCTGAGGGCCTCAGGTGCGGTCAGCGAAACCACCGATGAGGTTGAGGGTTCACCGGCAGTAAAGCCATTACCCGCGGGCACCGGTACCCAGTTCACCGTCAGCTGCTCGTGCAGAAATTCCCCGGCGAAGCGGTTCAACGCTGTAGCCAGGGCTGCACGTTGCTGGTCGGGCGCCTGCCCGGCTTGAATGACACACATACAATTAATCACGCTACCTCCAAGTCATTGTTAATATGTTGCATGTTAAAACTATAATGTTTCATCATGCAACAATTAAATTTCATCAAACAACTGTTACACTGTGTTTATGAAATACAAGTCTTATGCGCACATGAACTGCTCCGTGGCCCAGACCATGAACATCCTTGGTGAACGATGGACCATGCTGATCATTCGCGATGCGCTCTTTGGTGCAAAACGCTTTGTGCAGTTTGAGCGTAGTCTGGGCATCGCACGCAATATCCTCACGGCCCGCCTGAACATGCTGGTGGACGAGGGCTTGATGGAGAAACGCAAGGCGGTTGAGACCAACCATCCGGAATATGTCCTCACCGACGCTGGTCGAGAGTTGGAGACCGTCCTGCTGGCCATCACACACTGGGGAGACAAGCACCGCCCCAATCCGGCAGGCACCAGGCTGATCTTTACCGAACGCGAGACCGGGGTGCCGATTCAGCCCATGCACGCAACAACAGAAGACGGCAAGGCCCTGCAACCCGGCCAGGTCAGTGCACAACTCGGTCCCGGTGGAGAGCCACCTCTTTCACCCGCCAGGTCCTGAAGCGCCAAAATCTCGCACTCGACGATGCGCGCGCGAATCAGCAAACTGTAGGGTATGGCTAAGATGACCGCAGTTGCAGCAGACCACGCTTATCGGTTTGGTAATTTCCGCATCAGTCTGTCGACATATGAACTGTTCAAAGACAACACAGCCATCGCTGTGGAACCGCAGGTATTCAACTTGTTGGGTTATCTTGTCCAACATCGAGACCGGGTTGTTACTAAAGATGAACTGCTGGACGAGCTTTGGGGCCACCGCTACGTCAGTGATTCAGCGCTTTCAACACAAATCAAAACACTGCGCAAAGTTGTTGGCGACAGTGGGCAAAAGCAGGCAGTTATCCAGACGGTACGTGGCCGCGGCTTTCGCTTTGTCGCTGCGATCGAGTCTTCTACGGGCGAGGCTCGAACGGCTACCAGCGCGCCAGCTGCGGACGTCTCCCGGGCCAACAATCTCCCCCGAGAACGAACCCAGATGTTCGGCCGCGACCTGGAAACTGACGAATGCGCAAAACTGCTGGACAACAATCGTCTGGTCAGCGTGCTGGGGATCGGCGGCACCGGCAAAACCCGCCTGGCAGCGCGCATTGGCCGGGAAATCACCCAACAGTTCAGTGACGGTGTCTGGTTCATCGATCTGATCCCCCTGGCCAGCCCGGCGGCGCTGGAGACCGCAGTAGCGGATGTGTTGGGTATGGCCCTGACCGCGGACGCTACCCGACCGCAACTGATTGAAGCCTTACGCAAAAGAGACCTGCTGCTCATTTTCGACAACTGCGAGCATATGCGTGAAGCTGCGGCGGATCTGATCAACGAGTTGCTGGAATACACCAGCGAGCTCCGCATACTGGCAACCAGCCGCGATCCGCTGAACCTGATTGATGAACAGAGGTTTTTTCTCAACCCGCTGGCCACACACGTGTCCTCAGGTGTCGCCCCGGCTGTCGCCCTGTTTGACGCCACTGCGGCCCGACATGGCGTACAGAACAACCTCCAGGATCAGGCCATGGTCCAGCAGATCTGCAGCCAACTCGACGGCCTGCCTCTGGCGATCGAACTCGCCGCAGCACAGTTGCGTCATCTGACCCTGAAAGAACTGAATCAACGCCTGCATCAGCGCTTTGAAGTATTGGCCGGACGCGAACGGACCATTTCCGGAAGACAAAGTAATCTGCTGGCCGTGTTGCAGGATACCTGGGAGATGCTCACACCCGCAGAGCAGGATCTGCTGGCGCAGCTGGCGGTTTTTCCTTCCCGCTTTACCATGACCGCGGTTGAAGAAGTGTTGCTTGAGGTACCGCAGCTCAACATTTCTGCGGCCATTTCGCGTCTGGTAGATCTCGGCCTGATTCAGCGCACCTCCAACCAGGGGGTATGGTGGCGCATGCTGGAAACGGTGCGGGCGTTTGCAACGCGCAACCTGTCTGCAGCCACCAAGCACACCAACGCGCATCGCCACGCCAAGTGGTGTCTGGACAAACTGGGCCGTTTCCCAGACGACCAATTGGACAATCTGCACCAGGCTGAATGGTGTATGGATCACTACAGCGATCTGGAGGTGGCGGAACAGTTTTATGTCACTCAAGGCGAAACGCAGAACGCGTACGCACTGTGCTGTGGTACGGGATTAATGGTGCAACTGGATGATGGCGCCCGGGCTAAAGAACGACTCGAGCGGGCAGAGCATTATCTGGCGCAGGCACCCTCACCGTTCTGGTGCGCTCGACTGCATGCAATTGCTGGGCTCTGTGCTCAGGCCAATCGGTTACCCCAACGGCTGAACGAGCACAATGCCGCCTATCTAAGCCTGGCCCGGTCTCTGCACGACCCCGAACTTCTAGCGAATGCGCTGCTGATGCAATCCCTGACGACTGGCTTTTTGGACCCTGATCTCGCCCATGCACAACTGCAGGAAATGATTGATCTGGGCGAGCAGGTCAACAACGCATCGCTGGTACAATCGGGGACAACTTATCGTGCCTGGCAGTACGTCATGGGTAGAGACTACTCCCAGGGCAGCAATCTGGCGCGCGAATTGGTCGAGCAATTTGATCGGGCGCCGGACCACATCGACAACCCGGCTTACAACTGCATCGGTATCATCGTCTCCTGCTGCGCTGTTGAAGACCCCGAAATGGCAGCACACTGGTCCGACCGGCTCGCGGAATTTCCGGCTGTACTCAAATTCTGGGGAATTCAGAACCTGCTGGCCTGCGTAGACGCCAGCAACGGTGCCGCTGCCGCATCTGCCCAACGCTGCCTGGATATCAAGACCCGCCTGAATCGCGCGGCCCGGGATGAATTCCCGGACCTGCTGGTAACCGCAATACTGCTGGCTTATCGTCTGGGTGAATCAGCCCGGGCGCAGCGCTGGTTAACCGCCATTCGCAACTCTGAAGTACCTATCCAGATGTACCACACCATCGCCATCTACCGGCAGTTGTATACGCGGCTCAACTTCGCCGAGGATACCGATGCAACCCTTGAGTCCGTACGCGACGAGGTCAAAAAGTGGCTGGTCGCGTTAAGCCAGGCATAAATCTGCTAGCATAGGCGGTTTACGCGCAGAGGATGATGCGGTGGCAGCCACATCAACAATGTCCACTCACATTTACAAGTTCGACGCTTTCGAGTTGGACCTGGGTTCTTTTGCGCTACGCATGGGTGAAGAGGAGATTGCGCTGGAACCGCAGGTGATGTCGCTGCTCGCCTACCTGGTGCAGAACAGCGACAAACTGATTACCCGGGATGAGCTGCTGGATGAACTGTGGGGCCACCGCTACGTCAGCGAATCCGCTGTTGCTACCCAGATCAAAACCCTGCGCAAAGCTCTGGGCGATGATGGACGCAATCAGCGCATCATCAAAACTGTACACGGGCGCGGATATCGTTTTGTCACGCCGGTCGAACAAAACGCGGCACGCGTGCAGACTGATCTGCCAACAACAACCCATCGCACCAGCAATCTGGGTTATGAACGCACCAAACTGATTGGCCGGGATGACGAATTGCAGCGGTGTATTGAGGCGTTTGCAGATTACCGTCTCGTCACTCTGCTTGGCATTGGTGGCACCGGCAAAACCCGGCTGGCTAAGGCGATCGGCCGCAGCGTGCAGTCTGACTATCCTGACGGCGTCTGGTTTGTCGACCTTGTTCCGGTCAGGGATGGCGCCGGCATTGATACCGCCATGGCTTCAGTCATGGGAATCAGCGTGCAGGATGGTGAAGCGCGCAGCCAGATTGCTGACGCCGTACGCGATCGCCGGGTGCTGTTTATTCTGGATAACTGTGAACATATCGAAGATGAGGTTGCTGCCGCATTGGACTATCTCCTGGAAAACACGGCAGCGCCCTGTTTCCTGGCCACCAGCCGCGACCCCATTGATCTGGCTGATGAATTACGCTTTTTTATTGACCCTTTACCGGTCACAAGTCACCAGGGCACCGCGCCCGCTGTTGAACTGTTCATGCTGACCGCGGAACGCCACGGGATGCCGGAGGCGTTCCTGGACCCGGTCAAAGTGGAGCAGATCTGCACATGCCTGGACGGCTTACCGCTGGCCATTGAACTTGCTGCCGCCCAGTTGAAGCAGCTGACCCTTGATGAGTTGACTGAACGTCTGGACCGTCGTTTTGAGTTACTCACGGGCCGCCAGCGGGAAGGTGATCATCGCCAGGACAGCCTGATTCGGGTTGTGGAAAACACGTGGCAACTGCTTGATGCTGAGGAACAGCAACTGTTGGGACAGCTTGCAGTGTTTCCCGGCCAGTTCACCGTCCAAGACATTGAAGAGGTATTCGCCGGACAACTCCCCAACGGCATTTCTTTTGCCTTGTCACGACTGGTAGAGCTATGCCTGCTGAGCCGCACCTCCCGCAGCGGCGGCTGGTGGCGTCTGTTGGAGACTGTCCGTTTGTTCGGCCTGGAAAAACTGACGGCACAGGCGCGTGAACAGAACACCCAGCGCCACGCCGAATGGGTGCTTGAGAGATTGGGTGAATATCCGGAAGATCAGATGCACAGCTTTGCTCAGGCGCGCTGGTGTGACGCGCACTACGCTGATCTTACCGCCGCAGAGCTGTATTTCGAGGCAGCGGGTCGCGCGCGCGAGGCCATGGACGTGTGCTGTGGTGCTGGCCTGATGATTCAACTGGACGACGGCGCCCGGGCCAACGCCAAACTCAAACGAGTAGAGCACTATCTGCAAAAGGACAACGACGCTTATGCGCGTCGCAACCTGCACGGTACTGCAGCACTCTGTGCACAAGCGATTCGCAACCCGCTGCGCCTGGCAAGTGAAGCGAATGCCTATCTCGAAGTCAGTCGGGAGATGGACGAGACCAGACGCATCCCGGGTGCGCTGATTCTGGCGTCGTTGACCAACAATTTTTTCAACCCGGAACTGGCTCGCGAACAGCTGGCTGAAGCCATGGAGATTGCACAACAACTGCACCACCCACCCACATTAGATGTTGTGCTTATTTACAAGATCTGGTCCGAAGCAGTGACCGGGCAGCTTGAGTCTGCGGTGACACTGGCGACACCTTTAGCCAATCGTTTGCTCGATCCCGACCGGGAGATGGACAACCCGACTTACAACGCTACTTGCGCCGCTGCAGCCTGCCTGATCTTTAATCAGCCGGAAACAGCGCTGCACTGGACCCGCCAACTGCTGCAAAGACCGGAAGCCCACAGTCTGTGGGGCGCCACCGTACTGTACGCCAGCGTGTTTGCTGCCACAAATGACCGCAAAACGGCCGTTGAACTGATGCAAGACGTTGCCACTCGCCTGCAACGGGCCGGCCGCAGCCCATGGCCCGACCTGTTAGTGCCCGCCATCATTCTTGCCTTCCGCGCCGGTGAAACCGAACTGGCTGCCGCCTGGTACGGCGCCATTCGCGCCGCCAAACAACCGCAGCAAATGTTTCACTCGATTACCGTGTACCGGCAGCTGCGCGACATGCTGACACCACCAACGGAGGTCATGTCACTGGAAGCCGCAGGTAGCGCTGCTCTGGACTGGTGCAAACTGTCAAGCTGATGCGATCGGACGGCCCAATGTCAGCGCCTGCCGAAGCGGTGCCGGCAAATCCTGATAGGCGTTATCTGGAAGCGCCCCCAGCCCCTCTACCAACTTGACAAAAAAGGCCCGCCCTGCAGCTATCGCGGCGATATCGAAAACTTCCGCATCGCTGCAGCCAAGGGTTCGCAGCCCGGCAATATGGGGGGCTTCTACCCCGTTGGCATCAAGGGAAATCTGGGCCGCATAACTCATCGCTGCTGCCTCGCGGTCGCTCACAATACCGGCGAATTCACCCCTTGCCAGACTGGCAATTTCCGCGTCTGTAAAAAAAGCGCGCAAGCGGACTCCGTGGGCCAGCGTGCAATACGAACTCTTCAGTGCCACAGCGGCAGCGAATGTCACCAGCTCGAACATGCGCACACTGACATGCTGTCGCAACCCTTTCTGCAGGCTCGCCCAGCTTTCGAGGATGTCAGGTCGATGGCTGAAGAGCTCAGCATAGTTCGGCAGGTACCCAAAAGTCTGTGCCTGACGCGCGTACATCTGCCGCACGGGTGCACCTGATTCCGCAATCCGATCCGGTTGAATAAGGGCCATTCAGCACCTCCTCATTGATATCAACAGGGCCTACTCCACACCCCCGCTGTGGTCGCGAAAGTGTTCAATCTGCACTTCTTCACCACGATCGACATAGTCGCCCAGGGCGCGGAGGCGCCGAAATTCACCAAAGTTTATCGGGTGATAGCGAGCCGCATCCGGGGTCCCCAGTGGAGCGTAGTCAAAGCTGTCTTTCGGATTAAAAAAGAACGGCACACTCATGCGTGGCTGACGGGTCTGGCTGCGCACACGGTGCAGAGGTGCACGGTAGCGGTCGTTTGACCAGACCTGAAGCACGTCACCAAGATTGATGATCAACGCCCCATCAAGCGGTGGAATCTCTCGCCAGACATCCTGCACATAAACTTCCAGACCCGGCACGCCGTCAGTTAACAGCAGCGTCAACGCTCCCGCATCAGTATGATGATTTACCCCGAGATAACCTTGCGCTGGCACTTCAGGGCCTGATGGCGCCGAGGGTTCAGGGCACTCAGGGTAGTGGTTCAAGCGGACAAAGCTACTATGATCCGGTTCAAACGCATGAAACAAAAACGACCCGCCCACGCCAAGATTGGCGGATATCGCCGACAGTAATTCGTACGACAGCACTTCACACGCTGCGTAGTGCTGTTCAGCAACATGACGCAGTGCAGGCTGGTATGCAGGCCATTGCGCGCGGAAAGTGCCAACCGCTGGGCCAAAATCGAACGTCTCTTTCCAGTCGCGGGTGTTCTTGGTCAGCTCCGCGTCATAAAAACCCCAGGCGTTCGTGGCCGTGCGCCGAACTGTGTTCTTATCCTCCGCAGTGCCGGCAAAAAAACGCCGGGCTTCAGCAAACAATTGCTCCGCGTCGGGTAAGCCATGCTCCGTGAGATAAAACACACCCCAGTTGCGACACGCAAGATCCAGCGCCGCCAGCGTAGCCGGTTGTTCAAGTTCAAGCCGGGAGATGACCGGCGGTGACTCGCTCATGATTCTGCTCCTTCTGCGGCTAACCGCACCATAATCCCGTGGGTCAACCCGTGATCAACTGGCTCGACTGTGCAGCCATTTCGGCAGCAAACTGTAGGGATCCTGGGTAAAAGGTGTGCTGGGAATCTGCATACGCGCCAGCGCCGCATCCAGCGCGCCACTTTTCTGATAGTCGAAAAGTTCAGTACAACCCCCAATCAGTTCACCACCCACAAATATCTGCGGGATGGTGGGACTGCCGGTGCGCTGCGCAAGTACCGCGCGAATTTTGTTGCCACGTTGATCTGACTGATACGCCACGGAATCAAGATCTACCGATTCATATTGCAGCCCCATGGCGGCAAACAAATTGCGCGCGGACCAACAGAATTCGCACCATTCCAGAGCAAACATGACAATCGGTGTGGCGGCGGTGACTTCATCGACGAATCGCTCAGCATCCGCATCCACCTCCGCGGGTTGTGCCTGCACCGGGGCCGGACTCCCTGCCCGATCAAAGCGAAACCCACCAGTGGAATGGGATATGGCCTGCTCTTCCGTATTCATCTCCTCATCAATATCCGCAAAGAGGGGCGTTGACAGGTAGCGTTCACCCGTATCCGGCAACATACAGATTATGTTGGCGCCAGCGGGGGCATCTGCGGCAACCTGCAACGCGGCGTACAGCGTGGCGCCACTGGACGTACCCACAAAGATGCCCTCTTCCCGGGCCAGTCGGCGCGAGGTGGCCATTGCGCCATCACCGGGTACCGGCTGAATCGCATCAATCAGTTTGTCCGCAGCAGCCTCTTCGGTAAGGCGGGAAATAAAGTCCGGACTCCAGCCCTGCATCAGGTGAGGTTTGAAATTGGGGTGGCTACCCTGGGGTTTACCTTCAGCGTCGCGGGGTTGCGCAACCCCGCTGCCCAACAGTTGTGCATTGTCTGGCTCCGCCGCGATAATCCGCGTGGTCGGTGACAACTCCCGCAAACTCGACGCCACCCCGTTCAGCGTACCGCCGGTACCAAATCCAGTGACAAACGCGTACAGAGGCTCACCGTCCATATCGCGCATAATCTCCGGCACGGTGGTTTCGCGATGTGCCTGCGCGTTGGCGGGATTATCAAACTGCCGACACAGAAACCAACCGTGCTTCGCGGCCAATTCTTCTGCTTTCTTCAGCATGCCGGTGCCTTTTTCTGCAGCCGGGGTCAGGACAACTTTTGCGCCGAGAAAACGCAGCATCTTGCGCCGCTCAATGCTGAAATTTTCTGCCATGGTCACCACCAGGGGATACCCCTTCTGCGCACAGACCATGGCCAGTCCGATACCTGTATTCCCGCTGGTGGCCTCAACTACGGTCTGTCCGGGTTGCAACATCCCGCTCTTTTCAGCGTCTTCGATGATGGCTCGGGCCATGCGGTCTTTGACCGACGCCATCGGGTTAAACGATTCTACTTTGACATAAAGGTTGACGTGTTTCGGCGCAATCCGATTCAAACGCACCAGTGGGGTGTTGCCAATCGTCTCGGTAATGTTGTTAAAGCGGGCCATACAGGCTCTCCGTCACGGGTTGAGAGGATCGCAGCGTAGCGCCGGCTGCTCGGACCTGCTTGTAGAGCATGTGGGGATTTCCTGAAGAAACCTTCAAGGAATCTTCATATTAAGTTCAAACGTTCCCCAAGCACCGCCTGCTCGCCATCCCTAAAGTGCACGTCACTCGCGCCGCCGCTCTCAGGCCGCAGCGCCAGTCACAATCTCAACCTGAATCAAGAGGAATCAGTCATGGAAAAAGCCAACACAGAAACCCAAACCATAGATAACGGTGTCGATGTGGATGCTCTGCTTGGCGCACGCGAAGCGCTCACTGAAGCTCCGGCGGGTGCACAGTTCACCTGGCGGGCCAGCAGCGAGTGGGTCACCGGCACTCATACCAAGGCGAGCGTCTCGGGTTTCCACGGTCTGGGCGAAGAACATCAGCATCGTACCGAATTCACCTTCGAGTCAGACCACCCGGAAGTGTTTGCGTCAGAAGACGCGGGCGCAACGCCGGTTGAAATTGTGCTGGTTGGCCTGGCGGGCTGCCTCACCGCTGGCGTGGCAAGCGTTGCGCAGAACCGCCAGATCCAATTGCGCAAAGTCAGCGCGACATTGGAAGGCAACATGGATCTGCAGGGCATCCTCGGTATCGACAGCGATGTGCGCAACGGCTTTGACGAAGTGACGGTGCGCTTTGACATCGATGCTGACGCCACGCAGGAGGAGATTGAGGCACTGGTCGCACAGTCGCAAAAACGCTCAGCCGTATTCGACGTTATCACCAACCCCACGCAAGTGACGGTCACTGTAGGCGAATAAAAATGGATTTTTCCCTCTTTCAGAAAAGCTCAAAACAACAACTGAGCATGCGCAGGAAAGCCCGTGAGATAGACACGATCGTCGTCGGTGCGGGCCATGCTGGCCTCGCGATGAGTGCGCAACTGACCCGACGCCAGGTAGAGCATGTGGTCCTGGAAGCGGGTGAGGTCGGTCAGCGATGGCGTCGCGAGCGATGGAATTCGCTGCGCTTGCTGACACCGAACTGGACATTGAACCTGCCCGGACAGCACTACGACGGTGACGATCCAGACGGTTTTATGCACAGAAACGAATTAGCTGACTACCTCGAAGCTTACGCCCGCAGTATGCGGGCGCCGGTAAAACGCGCCAGTCGCGTCCATCACGTTGTTGCGGAACCCGATGCCATCGGCGCCAGGTACCGCGTGACCACCACCCAGGGTGAGTGGTATTGCCGCACGCTGGTGCTGGCCAACGGCGCTTACGCAAACGCCAGCATTCCCAAGGTTGCCGCGCTGTTGCCTGCTGGGGTTGCACAGTGCAGTGCACGAGACTACCGGTGTCCGGCCGAGTTGCCGCCGGGCAAGGTACTGGTCGTGGGTGGCTCAGCCACCGGACTGCAACTGGCTCAGGAGCTGAACGACGCCGGTCGTGAGGTGATTCTGTCAGTGGGTGAGCACGTCAGGATGCCCCGCCAGATTGCCGACCGGGACGTGTACTGGTGGTTGATGAAAAGTGGCGTGTTCTGGGAAACAGCTGCAGAAGTAGATGATCTGGCCCGCGCGCGGCGGTTGCCCTCGCCTCAGCTGGTGGGCACCGCCGGGCCGGACCTGAATCTCAATGCACTGCAACAGGCGGGCGTGGAGATTGTCGGTCGTTTTGCCGGCGTCAGCCAGGGTAAGGCGCAATTTTCCGGCAATCTGCCGCATCTGTGCAAAAGCGCTGACCTGAAAATGCAGCGTCTGTTGCAGCGCTTTGCCACCTCCCAAGGTGGTCTGTGGGCTGAGGACCTGCACGTTGATGCCACTGAGCTGAAACGCCCGCGTCTGGCTGTAGCCCTGCAGGAGGAAAT
>JBCCUW010000063.1:0-13767 GCA_039196385.1 Pseudomonadota bacterium | reverse complement strand
TTTTCTTGGCAGCTACTTTTTTCTTCGCGGGTGCTTTCTTTTTGGCTGGTGCCTTTCTTACGGCTGCTTTCTTTTTGGCTGGTGCTTTTTTGCGGGTTGCCATGAACTAATCCTTCTTTCAGTCATTTCAGTTGTAAACTGCGCAATTCCTCGCTAATAGACCAACTGGCAGAATGCGCCTTAGGCCCAAGAGGGGTTTCGCAACGTCTCTTAAACTAGATCTCACCCAAGCGGTTGTCCTTCTGATCGGCTTTTTAAGCTGTTTCGCTTTTCAGCGTTTCAGCGTTTCAGCTCTTCAGCTTATCCTCAGCTTGTGAGCTTCTTATCTGCTTCTCGCTGTTCCTGCATTCCTTGTTCAACTTAACCCGCTTTACTGCTTTATTTTGTTTTGGGCTGGCCCCAACAAAGTACTTAACAGGTCGACTACATGGAATTCTGGGTTGGCGAATCGCAACTTCGGACGCTAACAGGAGCTGATTTTATGGCTTCCCAACTATGTGTGTGATCGTCTCAGACTTTAGCTGTCTGATGACCGCGCTTTATAGCTTATCGATTGCACCCTCGCAACAAAAAGTGTGCAAAATCACTGTATTTTTATTGGTTTTTTTAAGATCATGCGCCGCTTGTTTTAATTGCCTCGGTGAATTCAGCGAAATGCCAATCTATGAGTATCGTTGTGACAACTGTGGACACGAGCTGGAAGCGTTTCAAAAACATAGTGAAGCGCCGCTGCAAACGTGCCCCGAATGCCAGACAGAGAGCCTCCGCAAGAAAATTTCGGCGACCGCTTTTCGCCTGAAAGGTGGTGGCTGGTATGAAACGGATTTTAAATCGGGTAATAAAAAGAACGTGGCGGGTGCTGAGAACAGTTCCGCAGACAATAGCAAAAGCAGTGGTGGTGACAGTGCAGGCAGTAGCGATAAAAAATCCAGCTCAAGCAGCTCATCGTCGTCCGCATCGTCATCGTCTGATTCCGGCAGCTAATCAGCGTTGCCCGCTGGGTTCGCAATAGAACGGTACAGAACATTATAAAGCCTGAGACTTTGCAGGCTCACAAAACAGGGAATCGAAATGCGCAGTCACTATTGTGGCACTATCAATTCAGCCCACGTGGAAGAACAGGTACAGGTCTGTGGTTGGGTCCACCGACGTCGTGATCACGGTGGGGTGATCTTTCTCGACATCCGCGATCGCACCGGCATTGTGCAGGTGGTCTTTGATCCGGACACCGTAGAGAGCTTTGCCACTGCCGACCGGGTGCGCAATGAGTACGTATTGCGTGCCAGTGGCCGGGTCCGACCGCGTCCGGAAGGCACCGTTAACCCGGACATGGCCACCGGTGAAATAGAAGTGTTGGGTAAAGACCTGGAAATTCTTAACGCTGCGCTCACGCCGCCCTTCCAACTCGACGAACATTCAGAAGCTGGTGAAGATGTGCGCTTGCGGTACCGCTACATGGACCTGCGTCGTCCGGAGATGCAACAGCGTATGCGTTTGCGCGCATCAATCTCCAGTCAGGTGCGCAGTTACCTGGAAGAACAGGGCTACTGGGAAGTGGAAACACCCACGTTGTCCCGCGCCACGCCGGAAGGCGCACGGGATTATCTGGTGCCAAGCCGCACTCATCCCGGCGAGTTTTTTGCTTTGCCGCAATCACCACAGGTCTATAAACAGTTGCTGATGATGTCCGGGATGGATCGGTACTATCAGATTGCCCGATGTTATCGGGATGAAGACCTGCGTGCAGATCGACAACCAGAATTTACGCAGATCGATATTGAAGCTTCTTTTATCAGCCAGGCAGAGGTGATGCAGCTAACGGAAGGCATGTTGCGTCAGCTGTTCAGCAAACTGCTGGATGTTGAACTGCCTGACTTTCCGGTATTGACCTGGACAGACGCCATGCGCGATTACGGCAGTGACAGGCCTGACCTGCGTAATCCACTGAAACTGGTGGACATCGCAGATGTCATGCAGGACGTGGAGTTCAAGGTGTTCAATGGACCGGCCAACGATCCGGACGGTCGGGTCGTGGCGCTGCTGGCGCCTGGTGGTGCGGAACTATCGCGCAAAGTGATCGACGATTACACCGAATTTGTCGGGCGTTATGGTGCGCGCGGCCTGGCCTATATCAAGGTGAATGACATGGCTGCCGGCGTGGCTGGCCTGCAATCCCCGATTTTGAAATTCATGCCTGAAGAAGTCACCCGACAGGTTCTTGAACGGGTCGGCGCGAGCGATGGCGACCTGGTGTTTTTTGGCGCTGACAAATCATCTGTGGTGAACGATGCCATGGGCGCGCTGCGCAACGAGCTTGGCAGTGATTTGCAGCTGCTGGCACCGGGCTTTGCGCCCTGCTGGGTGGTTGACTGGCCGATGTTTGCGCAGGGTCGGGATGGTACCCTGGGCGCGGAACATCACCCGTTCACCCAGCCCATTGGCACGCCGGGAGAATTGTTGGCAGATCCGCTGGCGGCAAAAGCAGCCGCTTACGATGTGGTGTTGAACGGCTACGAGTTGGGTGGCGGATCACTGCGGATTCACGACCAGGCCATGCAAAGTGCGGTGTTTGAAGCGCTGCAAATGGGGCGGGAGGCGCAAGCGAAGTTCGGCTTTCTGCTGGATGCCTTACAATATGGCTGTCCGCCCCACGGTGGCATTGCACTCGGGCTCGACCGCCTGGTGATGTTGATGACGGACAGCCAGTCCATCCGCGATGTGATTGCCTTTCCCAAAACCCAAACTGCTGCGTGCCTCATGATGGCTGCGCCCAGTGCGGTGGATGAACATCAACTGCGTGACCTGCACATCCGGTTACGTAAGGCGGATTAGACTATCTGTTGAAATACTTATAGGTGAGTTCATGGCAGGACATAGTAAATGGGCGAACATCAAGCACCGCAAGGCGGCCCAGGACAAGAAGCGCGGTAAGCTCTACACCAAAATAATTCGTGAAATCACCGTGGCTGCCAGATTGGGAGGCGGTGATGTCAACGATAATCCCCGCCTGCGTGCCTCGGTGGAGAAAGCGCTGGCCGCCAACATGCCGAAAGACACGATTGATCGAGCGGTACAGCGTGGCGCTGGTGGCGGTGAAGGTAGCGATGTAGAAGAATTGGTGTATGAGGGGTACGGTCCTGGTGGCGTTGCTATTCTCGTTGAAGCTATGACAGACAACCGGAATCGCACGGTTGCTGAAGTGCGGCATGCCTTTTCCAAATATGCTGGTAACCTGGGGACCGACGGATCAGTGGCGTACCTGTTCAACAAGCAGGGCATGATCAGCTTTGCGCCGGGTGCTGACGAAGAGCAGATCATGGAGATTGCCCTGGAAGCCGGTGCTGAGGATATTGATCTGGAAGATGATGGTGCGGTTTCGGTGGTTACGCCCTGGGAAAGTCTTGCCGATGTGGTTGAAGCGCTGCGGACCCAGAATCTCGAGCCTGATGTTGCGGAAGTCACGATGGTGGCGTCCACGACCACCGATTGTGATGTAGAGTTGGGCCAACGTGTATTGAAACTCATAGATGCTCTGGAAGAGCTGGATGATGTGCAAGAGGTTTACAGCAACGGCGACTTTCCTCCGGAGGCTTATGCCTGACTCGTGCATGTCACGCCATCCAGCAGGGCGGCCAGGATGCGCCGGCCCGGGTCAACATCACTGCTGTGGCTAAGCGCATACTCGGGATTGACCCCGGCTCGCGGACTACGGGTTATGGTGTGATTGAGATCTCCGCGACACAAACGCGCTATATCGCCAGCGGTGCCATTAAGGTAGGTCATCAACACTTTGTCAGTCGTCTGGGTGAGATTTTTCTCAATATCACCCAATTGATCGAAGACTATCAACCGACTGAATTTGCGATTGAAGAGGTATTTCTTGCGCGTAATCCTCAGTCTGCGTTGAAACTGGGTCAGGCCCGGGGTGCAGCGGTGGCTGCGGCGGTGGCTGCGGGATTGCCTGTTGCTGAATACGCCGCGCGGCAGATCAAATTGGCGATAGTCGGCAGTGGTCGTGCAAACAAACAGCAGGTGCAGCATATGGTGCAGGTGTTGTTAGAATTGTCCGGGGTTCCCCAGGCTGACGCGGCTGATGCACTTGCCATTGCGCTGTGCCATGTCAATACTCAGCAGGGCGAACTGAAAACTCGGCAGAGAACGCATCGCAAGGTGACGTTGAACACTAACCAGGGAATTCACCGGGCCAAATTGTGATAGGTCGGATAGCCGGAACATTACTGGAGATCAGTGACCAGATACTGCTCGTGGACGTGCAGGGTGTGGCTTACGAAGTTGAGGTCTCCGCGCAGGTCTTGTTGCAATTACCACAGTTGCAAGCCCCCATCACGCTGCACACGCATATGGTGGTGCGTGAAGACGCCCAATTGTTGTTTGGCTTTGTCAGTAGAGCCGAACGGGAGCTGTTTCGCGCCTTTATCAAGCTCAATGGGGTTGGGCCCAAATTAGGCCTGGCGTTGATTTCGGCGCTGGATCCGCCCACGCTCGTAGCTGCCGTGCGGCATCATGATGTGTCTGCGCTCACCCGTGTGCCCGGGGTGGGCAAAAAAACCGCGGAGCGGCTGTTGCTGGAACTGAAGAGCCGGATCGACAGTCTTACGGAAGCTGGTGCGGTACCCGCAACGGTTGCTGATGTGGACCTCAGCGCAGCCGCTGATCCTGCCGCGGTCCAGCGTGGCGGGGCGGCCCAGGAAGCGGAAGACGCCCTGGTCGCGTTAGGTTACCGTCTGCCGGATGCGCAACGTGCCGTGATGCTGGCCCTGCAGGAAACTGATGCCGACAGCCAAAGTGCGCAGGATCTGGTGCGCCGGGCCCTGCGTAGTTTTGCGCGTACACCTAACACGATTTAGCCCGCTGAGCTGGACTGGATGGAACAGAACGATATCAGGCAGAGCAAATGAGCATTGAGCCCGACAGACTGATTTCAGCACAACCCGAGGCCGGCGAAACCCGCCACGATCACGCACTGCGGCCGAGCCGGCTGGTGGAATACATCGGCCAGAGTGCGGTCAAAGAGCAGATGGAGATTTTTATTGAGGCGGCCCGGGCCAGATCCGAGTCGCTGGACCATACCTTGATTTTTGGTCCACCCGGCCTGGGCAAGACCACGCTGGCTAATATCATTGCCACGGAGATGTCCGGGGCCATCAAATCCACTTCAGGGCCGGTGCTGGAGAAGCCCGGAGATCTGGCCGCAATGCTGACCAACCTGGAGGCCGGAGATGTTCTGTTCGTGGACGAAATACATCGTCTCAGTCCGGTAGTGGAAGAGATTCTGTACCCGGCGATGGAAGACTTTCAGCTGGATATTCTGATTGGTGAAGGTCCTGCCGCGCGGTCGCTCAAACTGGAATTGCCCCCTTTTACGCTGGTGGGTGCGACAACTCGCGCAGGATTGTTGACCAGCCCACTACGTGATCGTTTTGGGATTGTGCAGCGGCTTGAGTTCTATCAGGTCAGCGAACTGACTGACATCGTGCAGCGTTCAGCGGCCAAACTTGCACTTAGCGTTAACGCGGGTGGTGCCGCGGAAATTGCCCAGCGCAGCCGTGGTACCCCGCGAATCGCTAATCGTCTGCTGCGACGGGTGCGTGATTATGCCCAGGTGCGGGCGGACGGACGCATTACAGAAGCTGTGGCGGATCAGGCGCTGAATCTGTTGAAGGTCGACAAACTGGGATTCGACGGCATGGATCGACGTCTGCTACTGGTCATTATGGAAAACTTCAGTGGGGGACCGGTAGGCCTGGATGCCCTGGCGGCTTCCGTCGGTGAAGAAAAAGACACCATTGAAGATGTCATTGAGCCCTATTTGATTCAACAGGGCTATCTCATGCGCACGCCACGCGGTAGAGTGGCGACCGCGAAAAGTTACCAGCACTTTGGCGTGACGGTACCTGGCGAAGACGCTCGCGGAGAATCCCAGTCGAGTCTTAACTTAGAGTCCTGACAGAGATCCAGATATAGATCCAGATAAAAGATCCAGATATAGATTGAGGAGCAATCTTTGGCTGATCAGCTTTCCATATACGAATTGATAGCAAATGCCAGCCTGCTGGTGCAGGTGGTCATGGCGATGCTGGTGCTCGCGTCCGTGGTGTCATGGATGATGATTTTTCAACGCTGGCTGTTCCTGCGCCGGGCGTTGACGGAAATTGACAGTTTTGAAGACCATTTCTGGTCCGGGATTGATCTGCGAAAATTCTGGAGTGAGCTGGACGGCGAAGACAACCTGAACGGCATCGAAAGTGTGTTTGTTGCAGGTTTTCGAGAATTTACGCGCTTGTCTGAACAGAGTGGTGCAGATGCTGATGCTGTTATGCAGGGAGTGCAACGTGCCATGCGGGTGGCCGTGACCCGTGAAGAAGCCAGGTTGGAAACTCACTTGCCTTTTTTGGCAACCGTTGGCTCGACAAGCCCCTATGTAGGGCTGTTCGGCACCGTGTGGGGTATTATGAATTCCTTCCGCTCTCTGGCTAACATGAGTCAGGCGACGTTGGCTTCTGTAGCCCCGGGAATTTCAGAGGCGCTGGTGGCCACAGCCATGGGGCTGTTTGCAGCGATCCCGGCAGTGATTGGCTATAATCGGTTCTCGGCGCGAGTTGAAGTATTGATGAAACGTTACGATGCTTTCAGCGATGAACTCACAACTATTCTGCATCGAGCGGCGCATTCACGCACCTCTGCCGGCTAAGCAGGTTGCGTATGCAAAAAGCTTGAACATGCAAAGTGGATAAAAGTGGATAAAGGCCAAGGATAACAGGAGCAGACATGGCGCAACGGCGCAAACCAATGTCCGAAATCAACGTTGTACCTTATATCGACGTGATGCTGGTGCTGCTGGTCATTTTTATGGCCACCGCGCCGTTGCTCACGCAGGGTGTGGTAGTCGACTTACCCGAGGCGCCGTCGGAGCCAATCGAGGACAGTCAGGACGATCCGTTGGTTGTTTCCATGCGCGCAGACGCGGCTATATTTATGAACCTGGGATTACAGGATGCGGACGATGAGGGCACCCGCGTCACGGTATTTTCCCTGGCGGAACAAGCGGGCAAAATTTTGCGCGCCAGACCGGATGTGCCGGTATACATAAAGGCAGACCACACGCTGGATTACGGCCAAGTGGTCGCCGTCATGACTGTACTGCAAAAAGCGGGGGCTAAAAGTGTGGGGTTGATCACCGACCCACCTCAGATAAGTAGCAGCTGATGTATATCCTGCGTCAGTATACCCTGCCGCTGCTGCTGGCCTTTGCACTGCACGTTGCTGCTGCCTGGGCGCTCTATCAGGGCTGGCATCCGCAGAAGCAGGTATCCGACTTTGTTAAACCCCGAGCCGTTGTGGCCAATCTGGTCGTGATGGAGGCCAAAGCCACGCCGAAGGTGGCTCCGCCACCCCCCAAGACTGCTCCGGCACCCCCTAAACCAGATCCTGAAGTTGCCCGCCGGGCTGCCGCAGAAAAGGCACAGGCTGAGGCGGCCAAAAAAGAAGCGGCGGAAAAGGCCGCAGCCGAAAAAGCGGCGGCAGAGAAAGCGGCCGCTGAAGCCGCAGCTGAGCAGGCCCGCCAGGAACGTCTGCAACGGCTCAGTGAATTGGCCAATAGTGCGTTCGACCAGGCGATTGCTGAAGAGAGCGAAAACCTGCAGGCCGGCACGGAAGATATGGTGGCGCAATCGTTTCGGCTGGGTATTTATCAGGAAATTCTGCAGAACTGGTCGCGACCGCCCAGTGCCCGTAATGGTATGCAGGCCACTCTGTTGATGGAATTAATCCCCAATGGCGAGGTGGTATCGGTGACCGTTGTCGAGTCTTCCGGCAACATTGCCTTTGACCGCTCCGCAGAACAAGCGGTGCGCCGGGTCGGCCGTTTTAACGTACCTGCCGAAAACCATATCTTTGAGCGGCATTTCCGCCAGGTGTATCTACTTTTTCAACCCGAGGATTTGTTGAGATAAATGATAAACATTAGGTTTCCCGAAATTGTGTGTGGTCTGTCTGCACGCTTGTTATTCATGGTCACATGTACTGTTGTCGCCGGATTGCCTGCGCTCGTCGTGGCGAATACGCTGGACCCGATTCTGATTGATCGGGGCGTAGATGAACCCATACGTATTGCGGTGGTTCCCTTTAAGACTGACGCCCGGCTGCAGGATAAGTCCAATATGGCGGATATCATCGGGTTTGATCTGGCGCGCAGCGGCCAGTTCGACCCGATGGCTGCGGAAAACATGTTGTCCCACCCGAATGAGGCAAAAGCAGTATTTTATCGCGACTGGCGCGTGGTGAAGGCCGGTTATCTGGTCATCGGCAATGCCAATCTGAATGCTCAGGGTCAGGTGGATGTCAACTTTGAGTTGTTTGACGTCGTCGGTGGACGCCGTCTCGACGGCAAACGCTACAGTGTGGCAACCAGCCAGTGGCGCGAGGCGGCGCATCGGATAGCCGATGAGATTTATGAAGAAATTACTGGCGTGCGCGGCGCTTTTGCAACAAAAATCATGTACGTGCTGGCCCAGAATGCCGGTACGGACCGGGCCAATTACCGCCTGGAAATTGCTGACTCTGATGGGGAACAATCGCGGACCCTGCTGAATTCCCGCGAACCCATTTTGTCGGCGAACTGGTCCCCTGATGGACGCCGCGTGGTTTACGTGACCTTTGAGACAGGTCGTCCGAGCATTGTTATCCAGGATGTGGACGGACCGTATCGCGAAAGGCTGACAAACTTCAAAGGCATCAACAGCTCGCCGGTCTTTTCGCCTGATGGTAAAAAACTGGCCATGGTGCTGTCGAAAGATGGTGATCCCGAAATATTTGTGATGGACCTGGCCAGTCGTGCGCTGCGTCAGATCACGCGCCATCACGCCATTGATACCGAGCCCAGTTGGACACCGGATGGCCGCAGTATTGTTTTCACTTCGGACCGCGGTGGTCGGCCACAGATCTATCAAGTGGAACTGGCGACAAATTTTCTAGAGCGTTTGACCTTCCGAGGGGACTATAATGCGCGCGCGCGATTACTGCCGGATGGCAAACATCTGGTGTTTGTGCACCGTACGAATGGCGTTTTTCATATTGCATGGCAGGACTTAGAACGCGACAATTTGCAGGTACTGACACAAACGGCTTTGGACGAATCACCTTCACTCGCACCAAATGGTGCCATGCTGATATATGCCACTCAGCATCAAGGTAGGGGTATACTTGCCGTGGTTTCGATAGATGGTCGCGTGAAATATCGTTTACCATCTTCGTCTGGGGATGTAAGGGAGCCGGCTTGGTCACCTTTTCTGGGTGGGTAAGTCACAAGAAGGCGCAATTTAAACGGCGTGACAAGAAAAAGCGTAAATCAATAAATATGTGTAAAACATGGTTGGTTCAAATGCGCGGTGAAAATAATGGCTAGACAATAGCCGTCAATATATTGCTTCAATAAGCAACTGAGGAGAAATTGATGCAGAAGCGTACAGAGCCCCGATCTTTAGGCCTAATAAGCCTTTTGTTGGCTTCTTTTATTATTGCAGGTTGTTCCAGCACAGGTACGTCGGACGAACCGATTGAGCCGCAGGAGCCTGTAGCCGAAACCCAGGCGCCGGTTGCTCCGGTTGAGCCGATTGAGGAAGTGACCGCTGACTTTAATGCCAACGGTGATCCGCTTGATCGTAATGGCAACGTTCTGGACCGGACTTTTTACTTCGACTATGACAAGGCTGTACTCAAGCCCAACGATCTGGCGGCACTGCAGGTGCATGCACAGATTCTGCGGCGCAATTCTGATCGCAGCGTAGTGGTTGAAGGCCACTGTGACGAGCGTGGAACTCGTGAATACAATCTGGCTCTGGGCGAAAGACGGGCAGATTCGGTACGCAGCTTTCTGTTGTCGGCAGGCGTGTCTGCGCGGCAGATAGAAACGGTCAGTTACGGTGAAGAGCAGCCGGAAGATCCTGGCCATAACGATGCGGCCTGGTCACGCAATCGACGCGCGGTGCTGTCTTACCGCTAACCACGGTTCAGGGTTGATTAGTATGCAACGATCTCTCATCGCTTCCTGTCTCTGCGCGGCACTTGCCGCGCAGTTTTCTATGGGCAGTCTGGCAGCGGTGCCGGTAGAGGAATCGGTACAGGATTCAGCGAGTCCCACATTTGGTCAACCCAGGACAGCTACCAGTTCGCGCCCGCGTAGTTTGGATATACCCCCAACGATTGAACCTGCCGCGCCGGCCGGTGGCACGGGTACCGCATCAGCTTCACTGAGCAGTGCGCCTGTGGCGCCGACGCTCAATGCAGACACCGGTAGCGGCGGCGAATTGGGGCAGTTGTTCTACCAGTTGCAGGTGTTGCAGCAGGAAATTCAGACTTTGCGCGGACAGGTAGAAGAACAGGATTACATCATCAAGCGCCTGCAAAGGGACCAGAAGGAGCAGTATCTGGACCTGGATAAGCGGGTAGTGGCGCTGTACAACAATGAACCCGCACCTGCACCCAGTGCAACGGTGCCTCAGGCGCCTCGCGTCAGTACCGGCGGCAGTGCCAGCCCGACCGAAAGGCAGGCTTATGAGACGGCTTTTGACGCCATGCGGCGGCGCGAATTTGAAGCGTCGCTGATGGGTTTTAGAAGCCTCATTGAAAACTTTCCTAACGGGCAATATACGCCGAATGCGTATTACTGGATTGGTGAGTTGCACCTGGCGGCGCAATCCGAGCCCGAGTTAGCCCGACAGTCGTTTATGCAGGTCGTCAGCCTGTACCCTGATCACCAGAAAATGCCGGATGCTCTGTATAAGCTCGGTGTTGTGTATCACACGTTGGGTGATACTGCAGAGGCGCTGGAATATCTGAACAAGGTGCAGCAGCAGTATCCGAATACGTCCGCTGCCGGCTTGGCAGCTAAGTATGCTGCGGAATTGCAGTGATCCACAGTGGCCAGCATACCCACGGCCAGTGGTGATACGACTCTAAGAATCACCGAAATATTCTTATCTCTTCAGGGTGAAGCCAACACGGTTGGGCGTCCCACTGTATTTGTGCGGCTGACTGGCTGTCCTTTGCGCTGCCAGTACTGTGACAGTGCTTATGCGTTCAGCGGCGGCACCCAGATGAGCCTGGACAGTATCGTTGCCCAAGTTCAGACGCTGGGGGTGAACCATGTGACCGTCACTGGCGGTGAACCCCTGGCCCAGCCCGGCGTACACCAGCTGATGCGAGAACTGTGCGATATGGGTTTGCAGGTGTCCCTTGAAACCAGCGGTGCGCTTGCTGTCGCAGAGGTGGATGCCAGAGTCGTGAAGGTAGTGGATTTTAAGACCCCCGCGTCAGCCGAATGTCATCGCAACATGTGGGACAACGTGGCGCACCTGCAGGCACGGGATCAGGTTAAATTTGTGATCTGTGACGAGCAGGATTATCAGTGGGCGAAGCTGAAGGCAGATGCTTACCAGCTATACGACAAGGTAAGCGACGTTCTGTTTTCTCCCAGCTACGAAGTGCTGGCGGCCCGTGAGCTGGCTGATTGGATTGTACGTGACCGTTTGCCGGTAAGAATGCAGATACAAATGCACAAACTGCTGTGGGGTGACGAACCTGGCCGCTGACGCAAAACGCGCGCTGGTGCTGGTTTCAGGTGGCCTGGATTCGGCCACGGTGCTGAGTATTGCCCGACAACAGGGATTTGCTGTGTATGCGTTGTCCTTTGACTACGGTCAGCGCCATGCTGCTGAACTGCAGGCGGCGGCAGCAGTGGTGGCGGCGGCTCGTGTTGAACTGCATCGTGTGGTGCAGATCGATTTGAGCCAGCTGGGTGGCTCGGCGTTAACGGATGACAGCATTGACGTGCCAACGTCTGCTACACCTGACATGGGGGATGAGGGCATTCCCATCACCTACGTACCCGCCCGCAACACCGTTTTTCTTTCTTTTGCCCTGGCCTGGGCTGAGGTGCTGGGTTGCCACGACATATTTATCGGCGTTAACGCGGTGGACTATTCGGGTTATCCGGATTGCCGGCCGGAGTTTATTGCCGCGTTTGAGCAGATGGCCAACCTGGCGACCAAAATTGGCGTGGAGGGTGAAAAAATCACTATTCACACGCCGCTCATCGACCTGCGCAAAAGCGACATTATTCGGCAAGGCCATAGTCTGGGTGTGGATTATGCGCTCACCGTGTCCTGTTATCAGGCAGACGCAACGGGAGCGGCATGTGGTATTTGCGCAAGTTGCCACATTCGTCGCCAGGGATTTGCTGACGCCGAGGTTGCCGATCCAACCCGCTATCAATAGCGGATTTGGGCTTGAGTTGGCTGCGGGAGGTGACTACAATTCGCGCCTCTTTTGGGCACGTGAGCCGTTCTTTCGGTTTACGCCTTGGGTCGTTAGCTCAGCTGGTAGAGCACCGGGCTTTTAACCCGTTGGTCCTGGGTTCGAATCCCAGACGACCCACCAACACTTCTTCGGTCTGTACCGGTCACATGGTTTACAGATCATACCGGTCACATGGTTTACACCTTGGCCGGTTGGGTGATGAAGGGGTTTGCGGTGGGTTCCACGCGCCCCTCCTTCTCATCAAAGAATCCTAGATCGTATTGCATGAAGGAGACAAGCCAGATTTTGTCTTCGACTTCTCTGATGCCGACGAGTTGACCAGCAAACGGTCGACCCAGGCTGATCTTTCGTTTACCGATACAGATACGGCCACAGTTCGTGATGCGTACGGTTCGATCGTGAAACGGATAGTCAGGTTCCTCAGCAGGACGATAGACCCGGGTTGAAGGTGTATACCGCTCACCGGGATATCGACCTTGAAGCGCCTGATGAGGACGCTCATAGTTGTAAACCTGAACAAACTGATCGAAGCGTTCCTGTTGTTGCAGAAAGTTATACGAAGCGGGTTTGGTCGCGTCCTGTTTGAGCGTGAGATGCATGCGTTCGTGTCGGCCATTCTGTTGCGGATGCCCGGGTTGAATGCGTTCGATTTTGATGCCTAATCGTAACCACCAGACAGACAGGCGGGTCAGACCGAAGAACGCATTGCCTGAGCCGAAGGGTGATCCGTTGTCAGTGCGGATGGCGACGGGTAAACCATATTCCTGAAAGACCTGTTCAAATACAGTAAATGCCAGGTCGGATCGTGTGGATGGTAAACCTTCACAACACAGCAGATAACGAGAACTGTAATCGGTGATGGTGAGTGGATAGCAGTACTGATGACTCCCCAGCATGAACTCGCCTTTGTAATCGGCACACCACAGTAAGTTTGGCTTGGTGACGTGTTGGCGATCAGTCCCTTGTGCTTTATGGCGTCGTCGCTTTTTACGTTTTACCAAACCATGGCGGTCAAGTACGGCATGAATGGTGCTCTTGGCTGGTGGCTTGAGCATCCTGAACTCGTTGATCACTTTTTGTCGGATCTTGGGTGCACCCCAGGAGGGGTGCTCTTTTTTTATGTTTAAGATCAGACGTTCCACTTGATACGGCAGCTGGTTGGCCTGGCGGTAAGGACGCCGGCTTCGATCATGTAGACCTTCCAGCCCACAGTCTTTGTAGCGGTTATAGATTTTGTAGCCGGTCACTCTTGAGATGCCGAACTCTCGACATAGCGACGCCATTTTCTCGCCTTCCAGAAGCCGAGCTACGAACTTCAGTCGTTCATCCATCGGTTTACACTCCTTCCAAGGCATTTGGGGTCCTCCCAAATGCCTAATTGTGTAAACCATGTGACCGGTATAAAACGTAAGCTATCTGTCGAGAAGGTCA
>JBCCUW010000062.1:0-13910 GCA_039196385.1 Pseudomonadota bacterium | reverse complement strand
CTGGCATCTATGCGGCTCTGTTCTAACGTGCCCACACAACATGCCATTCAAACTGCGCTTGGCGGGTATCAGAGCATCAACGAGCTGACCTGTCCTGGCGGCCGCCTCTACGAACAACGCGAGGTTGCATGGCGCATGCTGAACGATATTGATGGCGTGTCGTGCGTAAAACCCATGGGCGCTCTCTATCTCTTTCCCAAACTGGATATCAAGAAGTTCAACATCAGCAACGACGAACAGTTTGTGCTGGATCTGTTGAAGAAGGAAAAAGTCCTGGTTGTTCAAGGTAGTGGCTTCAATTGGCCTGAACCCGACCACTTCAGGATTGTCTTCTTACCGCATGTAGAAGATCTGGCTGAGGCCATCAGCCGCATCGATAAGTTCCTACACAACTATCGTCAATAAAGTCTGATGCCAGATATTCCATACGATGACATTCATGTTGATGAGTTTTTTGCTGACGCAGGCAAAATTCTGGTGAATTTGTTTCGCGTGTTCCCCCGGCCTGTCACGCTGTTTGCTGAAGATATCTGCGGCGCTGACACACCGGACGAGTATGGCGTGCACAGTCAGCGTTTTCAGGCTTGTTTTGCCGCCATGTTGTGGCTGGGAGAAGAGGGTTATCTGCGCTATCAGGACACCATCAAATCAGACGCCATCGATCAGGCGGTGCTCACTGGCAAGTGCTTTACCGCCCTGCTGGCCCAATCCGGGACAAACGCAGGAGCGGAAGTGAATGCGGGCACCCTGCAAGCACGCGAGAGCAGTCTGATTTACCAGCTTTCCCAGGCCCTCAACAGCAAGTCCTCAACCTCCATCGCCCGCGCTTTCATCCCCTTACTCAATAGTATGGCCGGGCAACGTTAACCTGAGTTAGTCGGACAGGCCCAGCGTCTGGCCCAGCTGCCTCAACCTGTATAAACAAAATCCATCACTTTCAGAGCACGTTCCGGATACTTGTCTGGAAAGTCGGAGTGCGCTGGCAGGATTTCACGGAGCTCACTCTGCGGACACCAACGCTGCATCTGTTGGGTCAGAAACTCAGGCCCCAGAAACGGCGAGTTGAGACAAGTGATCACGCGACCACCCGGCCGGGTAAACTCGGGAATCCTCTTCAGAATCTGCCCATAAGACTTTTCGGCCACAAAGCTGCCGCGCTGATTGGTGGGAGGATCGATAATCACCACATCAAACGGCCCACACTGCCGTATCTTCCACCACGACTTGAACAGATTATGCGGGAGCATGCGCACCTGTCGAAGATCCTGATTGTTGGCAGTATGATTGCGCTCACCAATCTGGAGTGCGTTGCGACTCATATCATTGTTCACAACCGCGCGCGCACCCTGTGCGATCGCCGCGACAGAAAAAGCGCAGGTATATGCAAAGAGGTTCAGTACGTTTGCCTCAGGCATATGCGCCGCCAGATACTGTCTCACGTGAGCCATATCCAGAAACAGGCCAACATTCTGGTTACGCTTAGGGGTTATCCAGAATGCCAGCTCACCTTCGTACACCAGGTGTTCGTCAGGTACCTCGCCGTATTCTACGGATGTGCTGGTTTTGCGCCCTTCACGCCGCTGCACACAAATGCCTGCCACTTCAGGCCGCAGCGCCAACAAGCCTTTGCACAGCGCATCAAGTGTCGCAGCCGGCACTTCCTCAAACAACGCGACCTGCAGATACGGGGGAAACTCATTGACCACCACAGCTTCACAGCCTGGATAACTATGCCCACGGCCATGAAACAGCCGGCGCGCCTGCGGCTTTGGCGCTGCGACCGGTGTGCGCCATCGCTCGGCACACTGCTCAAGGACCGTATCGACAATCACAACGGTCAGCCCGCCAGGTCCGTGGCCAACCGGTACATCAAACAGTCTTCATAACCGGTGATAACTTCTATCAGGCCACACAAGTGCTCATCGAGCAGCACATCACCGCTGTCTACCAGCAGCGGCCGCCCGGCTAGACTGGCCAGCTTGGTCCGTGTGCCGATGATAAGCACATCGCCGGGCCAGCCGAGCGCACGCAAAAAAGGTGCTGACAACTGCTGATTGCCGCGGCCAAACAAAAAACCCTGATTGCGGGTGAAACTCAAGACTACCTGCACCGTGCCCGGTGTCGGCTGCAATAATTCCAACTCCTGCGCGGTAACATTCGCGCGCACCGAATGATCTGCGCGTCGCAGATCAAACCCACGCAACGTCACTGGTAATCCCAAAGCCTCCTTCAACGCCGCGCAACTGCTTCCCGGACCAACCACCAGATGGGTATCGGGCTGCAAACGATTGTCAATAAGATCAGCACAAATCTCGGCCACCGCAAGCGGCTCACTTTTGACCCCGCCAACTTTGGTATGCTGCAGATAACCGGCCAGGTCCGGCACCTTCATTTCGCCATACACACGCACGGGGATCGCGCGTGATCCAGGTCCTGCAGTTGACACCTGTCCCGCCGCATCATCAAAGTCTTTCACCTCCCGCAGCAGTGGTGCGACCATGCCGCCCTGCACCAACTCGCTGATTACCCGCGCGGCGCTGCGCGGCGACACCGCAAACACGCCACTATGCATTTTCACCCCGGCAGGAATACCCAGCACCGGCACTTTGGCACCGAGTTCAGCCAGCAGGTCCCGAGCGGTACCGTCGCCACCGGCAAACACCAGCAGATCTATCCCGGCATTTAACAGTTGTCTTGCCGCCTCGGCAGTATCCTGAGGCTGACTATGTGGCGTCTGCGGCTGGCCATGCACCGTCACCTGCCAGGATGGGGCCAGGACCGCTGCACCCATTGCCCCGCCCCAGGTATGCCAGTGAACGTGCTCAGTTGCGTCCTCGGTGATTTGCGCAAAAACCGAAAGAAATTCTTTGACCCGCTGTTGCGCACGGGTCTCAGCACCCAGGGCCAGCGCCTGCGCCTGTCGTTCCGGACCATCGCTGCCCATCAGGGCGACGCTCCCCCCCACCCCGGCCATGGGATTAATCAACAAGCCTATCTGCAGAGACACGCCGCGCTCACTCATTCTCGGAGACCAACGTTTTGACCACTTCGTCAGCAATGGCCAGCGATGCCGTTAAACCCGGGGACTCGATACCCAACAGATCAATGCGCCCAGGCAGTCCGTGTTGCGTGGGCCCATCAATGCGAAAATCTTCAAAAGCGCTGCCTGCCGGCGCCAGTTTGGGCCGTATACCCGTGTAACTGGGATGCAGGCGCTGGGGATCCAAAGCCGGGTAGTAGTGTTTAATGGCAGTGACAAAATCACTGAAACGACTTTCATCAAACCCATAGTCAGGTTCATCCACCCATTGGACATCAGGGCCAAACTTAACCTGGCCGGCAAGGTCCAGCGTCACATGCACCCCCAAACCACCTTCCTCAGCCACTGGATAGACCAATCGTGAAAACGGCTGAGCACCGGAATAGGCGTAGTAGTGACCTTTTGCATAATAGCCCCGCACCGGTTCCGCTCGCGTCGATGTCAGGTGGGGCGCACTGAGACCCGCAGCGTTCACTACCCAACGGCAGCGCAGCGCAAACCCCGGTGTCAGCACGATATGCTGGTCACCCTCGCGGGTAATGCTGACGACGGGTGTTTGCAGTGCAACCACGCCACCATACTGTTCCAGCTCACCCTGCAGGCTGAGCATGAAGGCATGCGAGTCAATCACACCGGTCGACGGTGACAACACTCCCCCTACAGCAGCCACTTCCGGTTCCAGCGCACGCACCTCGTCCCCATCGAGCCAGCGCAGGTCAGGTACCCCATTTGCGGCAGCGCGCTGGATGTAAGAACGCACCAGCGCTGTCTGGTGTTCGCCAGTCGCTACAATCAGTTTGCCACACCGATGGTGGGGTATCGCAAACTGCTCGCAGTAAGCATACAGCTGATGTTTCCCGGCGACACACAGGCGTGCTTTCAGACTGTCCTGCGGATAGTAGATGCCTGCGTGAATCACTTCAGAGTTGCGCGAGCTGGTTTCGCTGCCAATCAGCTCGTGCCGTTCCAGTACCACCACTTCGATACCCTGCAGGGCCAGCCGCGACGCCACTGCCAGACCCACCACACCGGCGCCGACAACTACACATTCGACTCTATCCTCAGCCAAATTATCCGCATCCAGATTGCCTTCAGCCAAAATGACCCTCGAGTATCTGATGAAATTGCGCCGCGCGCTGATCCCGGGAAACCCGCATCCAATGTGCCACCGTGTTACGCGCCTGATGGATCTGCTTGGTGAACCCGCGTACGTCAGCCTGCAGATTATCGGCACTGGCGGTAAACGGGACGCCCGCAGTCTGCGCAAACAGCATCTCCAGGGTCTGTACTTTCAGCTCACTGGCAAAAAAAGCCGCCTGAGCTTGTGGGGACCTTGGTGGGGGCGAGTAGACGTACCCAAAATCAACCAACCTGCGCCGCGCACCACCCGCGACACACCAATGTGCAATCTCGTGCAATGCGCTGGCGGCAAAATCCTCGCGATACCACAGCTGTGCAGGCTCGTTTGCATTGCCGGGCAGATAGAGCGGTTCCTGCGCACCACCGCGTAAGATCGTGTCGTGGCTCTGCGCAAAACACTGGTTAAAGAGCTGCGCGATTTGCAGATCTTGCATCACTGCTGCTCTGCCGCCCCTTCGCGCCACTGCAACAAGTGCTGAAAATAGGCTTCGCTGAGCCATTCCCGACCCGCCAGCAGATGCTTCAGGTAAGCTTCGGGAGGCGTGAGACCCGGACGTTTCACAGCGCTGTTGGCAAAATAGGTCCAGGCCCAGATTGGTCCGCTGCTGGTATGTACTCGCACCACGTCGCGCCCATAGTTCCAGGGTGCGCGCTCAAAAGGATCCATTTTCAGAATCTGTTGTTCATCAACGAGTTCGTACAAGACACCCTCAACCCGCTCCGTTGGTGCGTACTCAATATCAGCGTGACCATAACCAGGATGGTCCCGGGAAGACTTGTTAAAGGTCAGTCGATAATCCGGCAGCACACCACCTTGCACGGTACCGGTATGCAGCCCACGCTCAGCAACACGCTCCGTATTCATGTTGGAGCCATAGGCAAAGTAATACAGAATCTGCATTAGCCGCGCTCCTGACCTTTTTCAATCCAGTACTCAAGCACCGAACCTTCAACGTCAGCACTCAGCAGCTGATGCCCCATAAAACGGCAGAAGTTGACAAAATCACGATGGGTAGAAGGGTCCGTCGCTGTAATGTGCAGCACCTGCCCTGCTTCCAGCTCACGGATTTTATTGCGCACAAGCATCAGCGGTTCAGGACACAACAGACCTTCAGTATCTATGGAAAAATCACTCTGCACCGGGTTCAGCTATCCATGACAACACAGGCGCGCATGTTACGGCACAATATCCGGCTTGGAAATGTCAGGCTTGGATATGGTCGGGGGGTAGTCCGACCGCAAGGTGAACTGACGCCAAAAGCAGCATGAATAACCGCCCACACGGGGCTCCCTGGCTTGACACTTGCCAGGCGGCTAACCAAACTCGAACGGAACAAAAGAACTGCTGTCCAACCCTGCAGGCCAATGCTTAAAGCCAACACTGCGGGCCAAGATGAAAGCAGTTTTCGCCACCACAGGAAATGCAAAAGTAGCGTCGACAGCAAAGCAGTTAAGCACAACAGCAAAGCCAAACAACAAGTAGAGGAGCAAAGGCAGTTTTACGCCGGAGTTTGGAACAAACAGTGTCAGCAACAACCCCCGCCACTCATCCCGCGCACGCGCCCGCGGGGCGCGCTGCCAATCAGCGCCGATTTGCCTCAACCGGTTGGCTCAGTGTCACCCTGATGGCGCTGCTCATCGCCAGCACCGTCACCCTGGCTGAGCAAGCTGAACAGTCCTACCAGGACAATGGCAACGGACAGGCACAACGCCTGGATCCTTATCAGCTGAGTACCCCACAGGAATACGTGTTTCTGCAACAGCAGATCCACAGCGGCGAAGCTGAATCAGCGCACGGGCAACTCGCTACCATTATTGAGCAGATTGAGTCTGTCCGGCATCGCTATCACGAAGATCTGTTGGTGCCTCTGACCCTGGCTGGTGATGCACACATGGTGCGCAACGAATATCAAAGTGCCTTGGAGCACTATGATCGGGCCCGGCACGTTGCTCGGGTCAGCACCGGGCTGTTCGACCCGGGGCAATTACCCATCGTCTACCGCGAAGCCAATGCGCTGCGTAGAATCGGTGATCTCAAATCAGCGATTCAGCGCGAAGAATATGCTTACGAAGTAGCCAAAAAGGCGTTCGGGAATTATGGCTCACAGGGCCTGCCCGCTTTATATCGGTTGGCTGACTTCTATATCTACATTAACCACTATATCGCCGCACGCAGCCTGTACAACAAAGCCATGGCCATTCACGGCATACTGCAGGAAGACACGACGCCAGAGGCCATACCCGCACTGGAAGGGATTGCCAAGTCGCATCGATTAACGCGTTTCCCCCCGTATTATGTCAACGCGAGCACAGAGTCAGCACCGGTAGCCGGCCCCACCCCTGGCTTGACAAGCGCTGATCTGGAAAATCAGCACATAGCATTTAATGACTTCCCCGCGGGCGAACGCGCGCTGCAGCAGATCATCGAAATTCGCCAGTTGCACAATGCGGATGACAGCGAAAAGATCATTGATGCTCTGCTGGATCTGGCGGACTGGCATTTGATGTTTGATCGCAGCAATACCGCCCGAACCTTGTATACCCACATTTACGAAAATTATGCCGAAACCGGTCCCGAGGTCGCTCGATTTGCCGAACCGCGGCAGATCTACTACCCGCTGCCCGAAGACCCGAAAGCGCCGCCTGAAGGAACCGATCAGGTACCCCGCGAAGGGTATGTCACGTTGGGATTTGATGTCAGCGCGACCGGCCGGGTGCGCAAGTTGAAAACCCTTGAATCCGTGCCGGACGGTTTGATGGATTTCCGCGTACGGCGGAGCATGAGGCTGGCCGTTTACCGGCCAGGTTTTGTTGATGGCTTGCCCACCAATGCGCCCGACCAGACCTTCACCTACCGTTTTACTTACTATCCCAAGAAAGGAACGCTCCCCCCTCAAGAGCCACAAGAGACTCAAGAGACTCAAGAGGCAGATGAGACTCAAAAAACACCAACTGAAGCAGCGCCTATCCCCGACAACACCCCGGCTGAGACCGCCCAGACCACTGACAGGACCCTTCGAGGATCTTCAGGTTAAATAATGAGCACCACCAACACCACACAATACCCCGCATCAGAAGGCATCAACGCACACTCGTGCGGTACAGTTTACATTCAGACTGCATCAGCTAGCGTCAGTGGCCAGCCATTCAGCGCCACTGGCCGAAAATTTAAGGAGGAACCCAATCATGTTCCATATCGCACCGTCTGATTCTGCACGCGTTGGCACGCAGCTTCTGCGGCGTACTGCTGCACCCGCCGGTGCGCTACTGTGCAGCGTGCTGTTGGTGAGCGCCTGTGCACCCATTACCCCTTTACCCGGCGGACAAACTAGCATTCCCGTTCCCACCAGCGGCTTGCCCAGTGGCGGCAGCCCCTCATCCGGTCCCACTCAACCCGGCGGACAGCAAGGTCAGCAGGGAGGGCAAAGTGGCCAGAGTGGTGGCCAATCTGGCGGGCAGTCAGGTGGTCAAAGTGGCGGACAGTCCGGCGGTTCCCAGGGCGGCGGCGGTTTACCCGGCAGCGTGCCCGGCGGCACTATCCCTGGCGGCAGCCAGTCCGGTGGTGGCCAGTCCGGTGGTGGACAGCCCGGCGGTGGGCAAGCCGGCGGCGAACAATCCGGCAGCCCGGACGGCGCTCCTCAAGGCGTACCCGGTGGTGACGGGGACCAGGATGGCACGCTGGAACATCCCAGTTGGGAAGAAGCAGAAGGCGGCAGCGCAGGTGGCGATGGCAGCGACGGCGGCTGGCAGACCAGCAATGAAACACCTGAGACAGCATCCGGCGAGGCCGGCAGCGGCGCAGGCGGCGGTGCTAATGGCGAGCCAGGTGCTGCCGGTGTGCCCAGCGGCGACGATGAATTGGAAGGCGCTCTGCGCGATTTTGACGGCGAGATTCTCGCCGAGCGCGATATTATCAATACCCCGGGAGGTGGCGCTGGCGGCACAACCGGTGGTGAACCCGAACCTGCCGGTGCCGGTGGTGACGGCAGTCAGCAGGCTGGTGGCGAAATCAGCTCACGCACAGCGCTGCCGCGGCGTATCCCACGCACCCCGCCACCACCTCAGCGCAGCAGCGAGTCAGGCCCGGACAATCTGCCGGATGCTAAAGATGATGACATCATCGCCCGTCAGCTGCGGGAAGCGGCGATGCAGGAAGAAGATCCGGAATTAAAAGAAAAACTCTGGCTGGAATACGAGAAGTACAAAAAAGGTTAACAGGTTGATGAGACTTAATGACGCACCGCTATCCGCTCCGGCACGCAGCTTCCACCCACCCCTGGTCTGGGCGTGCCTGCTGGCGGTCTTGCTGACCAGCGGCTGTGTCTCGCGAACGGTCCGCACCGTGGACATGACCCCGCCCGAGCAATCAGCGCGGTATCTGGAAGAATCCGAGCTGCTGGACGTCGGTATAGCCGTGTTCGATGCGAACATTCCTGAAGACTACGACGAGCGCATCGCCCAGGTGGTGATGCCTGAGGTTCGCCGGGCGGAAGCGCAATACATCCCCTACTTCGCCAAGAATCTGCTTCAGAGCACTGGCAACTGGGGGGCTGTCCGGGTCATTCCGCGTCCCACTCACGCCGTGGATGTCACCATCGGCGGCAAAATCATAGAATCCAATGGCGAAAGCATGACCGTAGAGGTCACTGTCGCAGACGCTACGGGCGCAACCTGGTTTGTCAAAGAATATACGGGGCTCGCCAGCAAGTACGCGTACGAAGAAACCATTCCCGTGCATATTGATGCGTTCCAAGGCGTCTACAAAGAACTCTCTAACGATATGCTGGCGTACCAGGAAACCTTAAGCGAAGCAGATGTGCAGCGCATCCGCGCCACCGCCGAACTCAAATTTGCCCGGGAGTTTTCCCGCGAGGCTTTCGCCGACCATGTCAAAGAGGTGAAACCCGATCAGTATGAAATTGTGCGACTACCGGCAGAAAACGATCCCATGCTCGAGCGCGTGCGCCGGGTGCGCGAACGCGAATATCTGTTCATCGATACGCTGGATGACTATTACGCCAATTATCACCGCCAGATGTATCCGGCTTACCAGAACTGGCGTCGGGCTAGTTATGACGAAGCCATCGCCTACAAAGAGCTGAAAGCGGAGGCACGCTCGCGGTTGATCGGCGGCACCATCGCCATAGTTGGCGGCATTGGCGCGATCTACGAAAGCAGCGACGCTTACGTCGACGCCAGTGGTCTGGTGGGGGTTGTATCCGGCGCCACGTTAATCGCCAACTCCATCCAGAAGCGGCACGAAGCAGAACAGCAGGCAGAACGACTGCGGGAACTCGGCAGCGCGGCTGAGGCTGAACTGGTCCCCACCACCATTGAACTGGAAAATCAGACCCACCGCCTGCAGGGCTCGGTCGATCAGCAATATCAGGAACTACGACGGATTCTGCGGCGGGTGTATTTTGAAGACCTTGGCATCGAACCACCGGAGACTGGCGTCGGTGAACCAGCCAACGCAGAAGAGCGCGCGGTGGACAGCTCGGATGCAGATGCAACGGAACCAGTCAGCGCAGAACCAGTCAGATTGGAAACCTCCGGGATCTCTTGGATTTTTAAAGGCACAAAGCAGAGCCCGGACTCAACGTTTCTGGCAATGAACCTTTATGCGTAATGAGCGATACTGAATCCGACATCATTCAGCCCAGCGCGGCGCCGCTTTCCCATCTCAACAAAGAAAAACAGCGCCGTGGTTCGGGTTTCGACTGGCGTATTGTTGGCTTGGGCGCAGTTGTCCTCGGCGTCCTCATATTTGCGCTCAGTTGGCGCCCTGAGATCACACCACCGGCAACCACAGGCAATAGCAACGCCACACAGAACCTCAGTGACACCAGCCCCACTCCCGCTTCAACCCAGACACCGGAGCTGGCACCGTTTGCAGCAAGCCAGCAACAACGCGCCCGTGAAAAAGCCCAGGAAGCCCTGGCTGCCTTTGTTGAGCATCAGATCCAATTGGAAGAAACCATGGACGTGGCCCAGTGGGGACAGGCAGAGTTGGACGCAGCGCTCACGTTGGCTCAGAGTGGTGATGCTGAGTTTGCCAGCGAAAACTTCGACGCCGCTTTGGAACTTTACGATCAGGCGGTAGCTCAATTACAGGCATTGCTGCAGCGCGGTGATGACGTATTCGCTGAACATATTGCCCAGACGCAGCAACATATAGATGCGCTGAACGCGGACGAAGCCCTTTACAGCATCGGCCAGGCACTGGCGATCAAGGCTGAGGATGCAACCGCCCTGGCATTGCAACAACGCGCCTCCAATCTACCGGAAATAGTCAGCCTGCTGCGTACCGCAAAAAACCATGAACTGGGGGGGCGCCCCGCAGAAGCCCTGGCTGTTTATGCACAAATTGCCGCGCTGGATCCCGATACCAAAGGACTTAACCGCCTGCGGGCAGAAGCTGCTGCCGCCCAGGCAAACAACAAAGTAGCACAACACTTGAGCCGCGCATTTAAACTGCTCAGTGATCAGCAGTTCAATGCCGCCCGCGGGGCGTTTAATGCAGCGCTGCAAATAGAACCCGACAATGACATCGCCAAGGGCGGACTCGCCCAGTTGGCGAAAGAAAATGATCTGGCAGTGATCAAAGCGCACCAGCAACAGGCTGACGCGGCCATTGAAGAGGAAAACTGGCAGGTGGCGATCGACGCCTACAGCGCGGTACTGCAGATGGACAACAACATCCAGTTTGCGCGCAATGGGTTGAACAATGCCAAAGCTCATCAGCGCAGCAGCAACCTGCTCAATCGCATTGCCGCTGAGCCGCAGAAGCTGTCCAGGCAGGCCCTGTACCTGGAAGCTGTGGACATTGTCAACGCGGCAAGGAACCTCGAGTTTCAGGGACCCAAAATGCGTGAAGCCATTCAGCAGGTGGACACGCTGATTATCCTCTATCGAGATCCGGTTGATGTTGTGCTGGTTTCTGACAACGCCACCGAAGTGATCATGTCCAACGTTGGCCAGCTTGGCCGGTTCGACCGCAAAACGCTGAGCCTGAGACCAGGTCAATATACTATCCGCGGGAGCCAGGACGGCTGCCGGGATATTTATCTGTCGATCGAAGTATTGCCCGGCATTGCCCCGGTTGAAGTGGCCTGCCAGGAAAGTTTGTAACATGTCATCTCACCGTAACCCGCAATACTGCGACCATGGCGACAAAGCCACATGAGTCCGGACCACGAACACAACGTGTCAGGCAACACGACGCCCAATACGTCCACCATTGAAGCGGTCAAGTTCACGCCCAGCGACGACAGCGGGAAATCCCGGCGACTGAAACCCGGCCACTATATCGCCCTGCTGGCAATCACCCTGGCAGCCCTGGTGTTCTGGTTTCTGTTCACCTCAAAAAGTGTCCAGATGTCGTTCTCGCCACCCGCTCAGACCATGCAGGTGGAAGGTGGTTTTGCCTTCGAACTGGGCGGTGTATATCTGCTCCGGGAGGGGGATTATCGGATGCAAGCGACCGCCGAGTTGCACCATCCTCTGGACATCAACTTTAGTGTGGGTAGCGCCCGCAATCAGACCCAGACCTTCAGCTTTGTCCCACTGCCCGGCACCCTGGCATTAAATTTAAGCCCCGCAGATGCACAGGTAACCGTCGACGGGCAACCGGTAACACTTATCGAAGCAGATGGCAGGCACACCGTTGAACTGGCTGCAGGCGAGCATACGTTACGGGTGAGTCATCCGCGTTATCTGCCCACGCGCATGACGGTCACGATTGAAGGCAAACAGATCGTCCAACAACAGGACATCGCACTGGCGCCAAACTGGGCAAACGTGACAGTGGTGAGCGAACCTGCCGGTGCCAATGTGTGGCTGGATGGTGTCGAGGCAGGCCGCACGCCAGCAACCATCGAAGCACTGGCGGGTGAACGCGAAATCAGCATTACTATGGACGGATTCAAATCCAGCACCCAACGGATTTTTGCCCAGGCAGGCGTAGCCCAGACACTGGAGACCGCCCGCCTGGTCCAGGCTGACGCACAACTACAGATCAGCAGCACACCCAATGCCGCGGGTGTAACCGTCAATGGCAATTTTATTGGACGCACACCCATCAGTCTGGACCTGAAGTCGGGCCAGCAGCATACCATTGCCGTTATCAACAACGGCTACAAAACTTATACGCACCGCACCCGCATGGACCAGGGTGAAGTACAGAAACTGCATGCCACACTGGTGCGGGAACAGGGCGAAGTTGTTTTCCGTACCGAGCCCGCTGACGCGCTGCTGTCCATTAACGGGCGCCCGCGCGGCGCGGCCAATCAAACTCTACTGCTGCCCATCGACAATTATACGGTTGATATCAGCCTTGACGGTTACGCCGGCTTCTCGCAAACCATCACACCCAAGGCTGGCCTGACCCAGGAAGTCAAAGTGCGCCTGCTGACTCATGCAGAAGCGCGCCTGCAGGCGCTTAAACCGACGATCACCACACAGGCGGGTCAGCTCTTACGCTTGTTCGAGCCTTTTGATTTAACCCTGGGAGCCTCACGGCGAGAGCCCGGCCGGCGCGCCAACGAAACGCTGCGTGAGGTAAAGCTGGACAAACTCTTCTACCTTGCGACCCACGAAGTCACTAACGCTCAGTTCCGTCAGTTTGCCAGCGGGCACGATTCCCTTAAGTTTGTCGAAAGCTCGCTCAATGATGACGACATGCCGGTTGCCAACCTCGGTTGGCATGACGCCGCCGCATACTGCAACTGGTTATCTGCCCAAGAGAACCTGCCACAGTTTTACAACATCGAATTCGGCAAGGTCACCGGCGTCAATCCGAGCGCTACCGGCTACCGGTTACCTACAGAAGCGGAATGGGCCTGGGCCGCCCGCACCGAAAGTAAACCCGCAGAGTTACCCAGTACCCCACAACAGCAGTTGCGCTTTCCATGGGGTAAAAACCTGCCGCCACCAGACCGCCAGGGCAACTATGCTGACCGAGCAGCTTCAACCCTCGTGGGCAGAGTCATTTTCGGTTACAACGACAATCACGCCGTGGCCGCCCCAGTGGGTACCTTCAAAGCCAACAGTCGCGGCCTGTATGACATGGGTGGCAACGTGGCTGAGTGGACTCATGATTTTTATGAAATCCCCAACCAGGACATCACTACCAATCCACTGGGACCCGAAAGCGGTGAATACCGGGTAATTCGGGGCTCCAGCTGGATGCACGGCACCATCACTGAGCTGCGGTATTCGTTTCGCGACTACGGCATTGATGGCCGCGCAGATGTGGGTTTCCGGCTTGCCCGCTATGCTGAGTAAACCGGTTTGAGCAAACAAGACATTTAACCGGGCGAATTTATCGGAGACATTTACATGCGCAGATTGTTGACTCAAACAGGCAGTAAAAGATTGCTGATTGTCGCTCTGAGTTTGAGCTTGCTCAGCTCACCTGCCGTTGCCCAACAGGCCAGCACACCGGCTGACAGCACGTCAGATACGCCCACGGAGCAGCGCGATAGTGCAGACAAGGGCAGAGACGGCGAGTCTCGGAGCAGCGACAAAGGCGATGATATTTTTAGACCCAGCGAGGAGATTTCCGAGGATTTTGCGGTCTCATTTCCCGTAGACATCTAGATTCGCAGAACCAAACAGCCGGACAGACAGAACAAAAACATGAGAAAACAGCTTCAATTCGAACTCGTCTACCAGGTCAGCGCGCTGGTAATCAGCATCATTCTGGTACACCTTGTCTACGTCACTCTGG
>JBCCUW010000061.1:0-14117 GCA_039196385.1 Pseudomonadota bacterium | reverse complement strand
TATTTGTAGATAAAGCAAAAGATGTGATTGTCGTGACGAATTGAGGGGCCGCAGAGAAATAATCCGGGCTCGAGCGTCGACTCATCGTGTTCGTTGAGCAGCGGGAAGCCGTCTTCGCGGATTTCAAACATATGCTCTATCAACTTATGGCTGCCTTGGAAACCGCCAGCCCAAAGTGGCGGAACTTCGGTTTGCAGCGGGATGCTGCCGCCAGCATCGAGCTCATACCCGGCGCCAGCGCGCTTGACGGCATTGATCGGCGTATATGGATATAACTCCACGAATTCGGCGAACCAGTCCTCACGCATGCGTTCAAGCGTAAACGGCGAGAGCGCCACACTGGGGTCTGAACTGGTGGCCTGCCAGGGACAACGGCGATCAAAAAGCCTTACTCGCTTGTCGTACAGGGACAGATGGTAAGCCGCATCTACGCCGCTCTCGTAACCGCCGATAATAATAAAATCGTCACCTTCCAGCTCAGCGTAGCTGGCAATGGTAGATGTGTGCCGGCACAGTTCGCTGCCGGTGAATCCGTTCAAGTGCGGATACTGAAACTCACCTGCGGCCCAGATGACGTGCCGTGCGTACCAACTTGTTGTGGAGGTGTCGATGCGAAAATCACTACCTTCGCGGTTCACTTGCGTGACGTTAATTTCTTCTTGTACGGGTATGTCAAAAAAATCCGCAATCGCGCGCAGATGTCTGGCGTACTCCTGTCCGGTCGGATGCTCGACCTCCAGACTGAAACCTGGCGACACACCGATGGCAACTGAATTTAAATCAATCATGCCGAATGAATTGGTGGGGAATGACGGCGTAATGAAACGCGTCTCGGCAGGCCACCGCGCAAAAGACGCCCCTATCTGGTGCCGTTCAAGAACCACAAAGTTATCGATACCTGCATGCTGCAGGGCTACCGCAACACCCACGCCGGCTGCACCGCCGCCCACTACGACAACATCGTGCATCTCCTTCGAATCTATGGTGGTCATGCAGCGATCTGCCCTGTGCCTATGTTCTGGTACCAGTGCGCTGATTCCTAGTTGGAACGCGCAGTGCTTGAAGTGATTTTTAGAAACGTTATAACATAACATTTCGGAGTCGCAAGGAGAATCTACGCAATGACACTTCTTTCGATACAGTCAGGATCTCAACCACGTTCAGCGCGTCGCGTAGCTCACGCCCCCGCCGCGCACATGTCGCGCGTGATGCAATTGTGCCAGGAGCGGCATTTGCGGCTGACCGCGCTCAGACAGCAAGTGCTGGAGCTGCTCTGGCAGAGTGCTCGCCCCATGGGTGCCTACGAGTTGATCAACGGGTTGGGCATTAAAAGTTCACGGGCCGTCGCGCCACCCACTGTCTATCGCACGCTGGATTTTCTGGTCACACAAGGGTTTGCCGCAAAAATCGAAAGTCGCAATGCCTATGTGCCTTGTGCGCATCCCGAACGCTGCCACGAACCCATTTTTCTCATCTGCGGTGATTGTGAGGAGTGGGTCGAGCTGGATGATCTACGGTTCGAACAACAGCTTGCTGAGCAAGCTGCGCATGCAGGGTTTCGTGCCACAGGTCGCGTGGTAGAGGTGTTGGGTACGTGTGTGGATTGCAGTGCTTAGGTAAACGCCGAATGACCGAACGCTGGTCTGATTTCTGCTAAACCGAATCGCTGGGTGGGCGTTGTGCGGAAGACGTCTCGGTTGGCTGTGGTGTTACGCCGATGATGCGCACCCCATCTGTCTCGAACCGATGCCACGTCCGCTCGGGTACAACCAGGAGCTGGCCTGCGGCCAACGTGGCCCGCACCTCTTTGTCCTCAAGCAGAAGGATCAGGTCAGTCTTGCCTTCCTGCACGAATACCAGTTCGTCACCCAGGTGGCGTTCCCAGGGCGTATGACCGGAAAAACTGGCTGCAAACACGCCGCCGTTGCCTAACTCACTTAACATAGCGAAAGAATTTGCGTCTTCTGCTGTGGGCATGGTGGAGAACGTATCTGCAATGTTGATAGGGGTGGCTTTCATATTTTGCATTTCTGAGTTAGCTGGTTCGTTTCACTCGATTAAAACACGCCCCTTGGGTGAATCGAGCTCCACGCACACACGGTTTTGCTCGTCAGCCTCAATCGGAATGTTGATGCCAAGCAAATTGTGCACGGCGGCTGTTCGCTGCGGGTCTTTTGCCTTTACCCACAACCGGGACAGGGTCAGTCCCTGCACCAGTTTGCCGAGCTCGTTGCGATCCCGCCATTCGATTAAATAAGGAATGGACGGATTGAAATTCTCACCGTGTACACAACCGGTTCGATAGGTGGACAAGTCTGCGTTATCCCACTCCTCAGCGGCCAGTGCGTAAGGTTCGAACTTTTCACCGCCTGCGCCGAGTTGTTCACTGGTTCGATCCAAATCAGGGCTGCGTACGTACCAAAGCAGTATTCGGGGCTTGCGCAGGTTACTGAGCAACCCGTGCAGGAAGTGTTCCGGCCCATCATAGTCAGGATTTGGTCCGTGGATCTCGAAAAAGCGTTCGTGGCCGAGGCTGATCGCTGCTGCCAGCGTCGGAAATGATGGCTCGGGTTGCATGCCGATGTTGGCCCGGATGCCGGTGCGTTCGGCAAGCATCTCAACCGCTGCTTGAGTATCGGGCACCCCCCAGAAGATGTGATCAACCCAGCCGCCGTCAGCTAACGGAGTCGCGATACTCATAATTCCATCCTCCTTGTGAACGTTGTCGATCAAACCAGTTTGTATTGAAAATAGCTACGCGGACTAGGCATCGAATCCCGGGTTGTCCAGTATCACTTCACCATTTGGTGTGTTGAGCACCAGTCGGAGTCGGGACGCTCCGGGTTGAATCCGCGCGTCGATGCCCAGTTTTTCCATGATGGCATTGGATTCTGCAGCCGTGGGATGGAACAGGTCCAGACTGGTCAGTTCACACTCCGGTTCAATACCGATCGTGGCTTGTCGCGGGATCTGGCGATCCCACTGAATAACGCACGGTCGTTGAGGAACAAACCCGGGTCCAAGTATTGCGCGTCCATATTGATGTGCATCAGGGTGTGCGTTGTCCCTGTTCACCCATTCAATGTGCTCGATGGCGCCGCCCGCGGCAGCGGCCTGCGTGGCCAGCCCCTCAATATCGTCGGTTGCGATATACCAGAAGAAAACAGTTGGCCCGCTAAGTTGCAGGGTAAGGTTGAGCATCGGGTGTTGCCCTGAGAATTCCGGATTAGGTCCGACAACTTCGACATAGCTATCCGCGGCAATTGGGATGACGCCACTCCAGTACCATTGATCCGGTTCAGGATCGTCAATGGCTACCCTTGTGCCGGTCAGTCGCTCAAATTCGGCGATACCCAATTCAACGTCAGGCACGCTGATGCCGATGTGATCAACTTGGAGGCCGTGGCCGCGTCGAAGGATGGAAGCCACTAGGCGCTTCCTTGACGAAGCATGCGCGCCTGTTGGGCAAGTGCCCCGGGCGTTCTTAAAGTGAATGTTTGCATCTGTTTCTCCTCTGCAAGACAAAATACTGTCAGCTTCAATTATCAGCTGCAATTTTTATTGAGGGGTCTCAAATAATAATTGAGAGATGCTAAGATCGCGTGGTTGCAGTTGTTCAGGACATAACCACCATGCGAGCCAGAGGGCGCCCCCCTGCATTGTCCCGCGAAAAAATACTGGATGCGGCCATGCAGATGAACGTTGCAGAACTGTCTATTGTGCAGCTGGCTCGGCAGTTGGAAGTCAGTGAGGGTGCAATTTACTATTACTTTCGCCAGCGTGAAGATCTTGTCCGCGCGGTGATGGCGCGGTCGGCGATCGAGTTTGACTACGGGGACCTGGAAGGCGATTGGCAGACCGTTCTAACAGACTATTCGCTCAAGCTTTTTGATGCCCTCGTTGAGAAACCCGGCAGGGCGCGCTACTTTCTGAGCGCGGGCATTTCCAACCTTGAGCAGATGCGCGTGTTTGTCCGTGTCATGTCCGCAGTGATGTCTTCGGGTATACCGCTGGAGCGCGCCTTAAGTGTTTACCGCCTGTACATCATGACCGCCATTCGAGCCGCGCACTCGCATGATGAGTACCATGCCTATTGGGATAGTTGCCCGGATAGCGAGATGGCCGAACGCTACGCGTTGTTACAACAGGCAACAGAACTTGAGGGGGTAGACTTTATGCCCGTTTCAAGCGATCCGGATTATTTCTGCGAGCGAAAACTGTTGGTCGACACGTTAGCCACGCTGGGCAAAGGGCTGGCTGCTGAATAACTATTGGCGGACATAAGTGGCACCGACAGATGAACGAAATTTGTCAGTCATGGTCTGGCGGCTGAAAGCGCAATCTGATTGCCTTCGCTGTCCTCAAATTCAGCGACCCAGAAGTTGCCTGCCGCGGTTTTTGGGTACGCCACCTTGCCACCCTGTGCGATGGCGCGTCTCAGCGTTTCGTCCAGGTTTTCCACAAAAAAGTAGATCCGTGGGCCCGACCGCGACGGTACGTAGCTATTCCCTTTTGCCAGTGCGCCGGACGCGCCGCCGCTCTGTTCATCAAATGGAAACAGCGCCATGTCATGACCATCGATCACCGTTCTTTCCAGTTCCACCAGGAACACGGCCTCGTAGAATGCAATGGCTCGATCCATGTCGGTAACGGGAATCTCAAAGTAGGAAACCGGATTGGTGGTTTTTATCGGTGAGTCTTCCATTGCGATCGATGCGCACGAGGCCAATAACAGCACAGCGAGAACTGCAAGACCACGCTCACGCATCACTTTTCCAGAACACCTGCATACGACTACTCTAGTCTCCGCACTGCTGCTACGCCAATCTTTATTGAGAATCTGCATTCATGCACCTGCAGAACAGGAAGAACACAACGATAACTCGCGCGCAGACACAACTGGCGTGTGCGGTGTGCCTTTTAAATTGCGGACCATTTTAATTGCGAACCATTTTAATTGCGAACCATTCCCATTTATAAGACCATTGCTGTGGATGGACAGGAAAACGACTCGTGTGAAATCGTTGAAGCCGACAATTAAGGATGCCGTTGCCTTGTCTTCCGGTAACTCAGTGCCAGGTGAGTCGTCTGTTCTGCAGAGATGGTACGAAGAGCACTATGGACCCTTGGTTGCGCATCTGCGCAAGCGCTTTGGCGCCGGCCCACCTGATCCGGAGGATGTTGCCCAGCAGACATTTAAACGTTTGTTAACGCAGCCTTCGCTTGCAGAGATCGACAATCCGGGTGCGTATTTACGCCAGATGGCCCGCAATCTCGCGATCTCATTGCAACGTTCGACGACCGCAGCCGTCAAAAGAGACAGTGAGTGGTATGCGAATGTAGCCCATGATGGGAGTTATGATTTGGCGCCCGAGCGCGTCTTACTAGCAAAGGAACAACTGAAGCTCGCTATTGATGTGGTGAATCGCATGCCGACTCAACGCCGCCGCGCATTTGTCTACGTGCGCATTGATGGCCTTACGGTCACCGCTGCGGCCAGACTCATGGGCATCTCAGGCCCCGCAGTTCATAAACATATCCAGCGTGCCACCGCAGACATGTTTGATGCCTTAGTCGATTCTTCGGCAAACTCATCGGTGCCTCATGACGACTCCACATCGTAGCCTCGCCGAAACGGCATTCTATTGGCGCACGTTAATGTCGGCGGATGCGCCTTCGCAAGCCGACAGAGAAGCCTTCGAAATATGGATTAATGCCGATCCCGAACATCTGGAAGCGTTTGAGTACGCGGAAAAATTCTGGGCAGGACTGGGATCATTGCAGGAAGTGCCGCGAGAAGATTTTGCTGTAGATCCTGTCCCCACCCGCTTGTCCGTGTTCCTCCGCCCAGCGGCGCAATTCTCTAGCTATTGGCCTCGCATGGCCTTGATTTCGAGCTTCATTGTTTTGCTGGCTGTTTGGATAGGCAATCAAAACGACTTCCTAGATGAGCCCATGCCGCAAAGTTATACCACGGCGCTGGGTGAGGTCGCCGAGATCAACCTGGAGGATGGCAGTCTGGTTGTTCTGGGCGCAGATACCACCATCAACGTTGCCTTTGACGAAAACCGGCGCGTTGTGTCGTTGACTGAAGGCAGTGCTTATTTTGATGTAGTGAAAGCAACAAGACCCTTTGAGGTGCGCAATGGTGCCGTGGTCACCCGCGTGACGGGCACCCGCTTTTCGGTGCAAAAAAGGGATGGGCTGTCTTTGATCGATGTGGCGGAAGGTTCTGTCATTGTAAACGTGCCATCGCCAAATGGCACAAGGGAACAGCGTCTGCGGGAAGGCGAGCGCTTTAAAGTATCAGCGCGAGAAGCTGGCGAACTTAAGACCATTGCGATTGATGATGTGGGCGCCTGGCGCTTTCACCGTTTGATATATGAAGAGTCGCCTCTGTCCAGTCTCGTGGCCGACATTAATCGATATCGTGCGAAGCCGGTTGTTGTGCTCGACAGCGGTCTGGCGGCTCGGCGGATAACGGCGACGTTTGACGCGCGGCAAAGCGATTTATTGCTAGACACCGTGACACAATTGTTCGACGTGGAACTGATTGAACGGCCGCGTAGAACCCTCCTGGTAGAGAAGAGGCGCTAAATCAGTTCGGCTGGTTAAGAAAAGCGCATCGGCAACGTCTATAACCAGAAGCTACTGATAATCAGTCGCATTTAGACTGCCGGAGATCGACACTTTGAACTTGAGAGAATTCTTTGCCGCGCGACGATCGCGCTACATCGGCCGTGCGTCAGCACTGGCCATGGTGATGGCCAGCCAGCATGCATTCGGCCAGTTGGATGAGCCTGTGTCGATTGAGTTGCCTAAACAATCCTTATCTCGAGCGCTGTCGACCATCGGTAAGACTTACGGCGTCACCATTGTCGCGCCGGGTGAATTCACAGCAGGCAAAGAGGCACCGGCCGTTACAGGTGACCTGACAGCCCTGCAAGCAGTCGCCAGAGTGCTGGCCCAGAGCAATCTGTCTGCACAAGAGACGGAGGGAGGCGCCATACTGATCGCAAATCCCGCAGGATCTGGCCAAGGTCAGAGTGCACGGCCCGTTGCAGAGAGTGGTGGCACTGGTTCAGCCGATCAAATCGTCGAAGAGATTGTGGTGCAGGGAAAAGTATTCACGCAGTCGTTAACTGATCGGCTCAACATCACGGAGGCGGATTTACCTTTCAGCTTTGACGTGATTGATCGTCAGACCATCGATCTGCGGAGCTTTGACCGTTTCTCCGATGTCTTGCGAACGCTCCCGAACGTCGTTTCAACGAACCGTAGCCCCACAGCAAATTTTCAGGATTTCAGTGTGCGAGGTTTGGAGTCTACCTTTCTCACTAACAACCGACCGGACAACTATGCCGGCAATCCGGTAGATAATTCAGCGATTGCATCCATGGAACTGTTGCGCGGACCCGCCAGCATCGTTGCCGGACCGGTGCGGCCGGGTGCGGTAGTCAACGTGGTGCTTAAAACACCTGCACCGGATGATTTTTTGCACACCGAGTTCACAGCAGGTAACCGCGATTTTTATCGCGTGGAAGCTGATGCAAACCGTAGCACGCTATTTAACCGCGATTCGATCAGCGCGCGTGTCAACGTGGCATACGAAACCAGTGGCTTCCCACAGGACGGCGCGGATGCTGACCGAATTTCAATCCGGCCGATTATCGAACTGCGACCCGGTGAGCGAACCACCGTTCAACTGAGCGCAAGCTACTATGAACACAACGAGGATCACGTCAGTCGCTTCCCGCTGCTCGCGACGGGAAGCACGCCGCCAAATCTTGATGCCGGTACACAGGTTGGCCCGCTGGGTAGATTTGAAAGCGAGGATAAAGGTGTCGAGTTGGTTGTGGAGCATGAGCTGTTAGATAACCTCCGCTTGACGGCACGCGGTCAACGCTACAGTTTCGACAACGAGAGCGGCGGCACGTCTTACGTGTATAACTACAATAACGACGGGTTAGATCCCGCCAATCCTTATGCATACTCTTACTATGCCTACTTTGGTACGTTGGACCGTGATCTGGTGTTTGCAGACGTGCAGGCGGACGGAGAATTTGAGTTCGGCGGACGCGCGCATTCGTTCGCTTTCGGTACCTCTTACGTCAAATTTGACGAAGGTGGCTCTTTTGGCGGTCTCGGTGGCTTTCGGGTGGTAAGCTATAACGATCCCGCTTCCTTCGACTTCTCCGGGCCTTCACTGGATGGTCTGCCTGCAACGCCCGAACCCGAAGCTGAGTATGAACTGCTGTCTTACTACGGTGAAATTGCATTGCGCCCCACAGATTGGCTGACCCTGCCGGTTGGGATTCGTTATGACGGGGTTGAAGAAACTTTCGCGGGCGAAACAGTCGGTGATTCGAGCGATATTTCGGTTCGGGCAGGGGTATCCGCAAGAGTTGCGCCGCACCTTAATGTCTACGCGAGTTACGCAGAGAGTCTGGTGCCTCAAACTGGCCGGACGCTCAGCAACGACTTTATCGACCCGGAAAATGGCGTGGCGATAGAACTGGGTCTGAAGTATCGCAGCGCTGATGGCAAAGTTGATGTTGATGCCGCGATATTCGAAATCACGCGCGACAATGTCAGTGAGCGGGACCCGGCATCGCCGCCTGGACAGGAGTTTGTGCGCAACGCGGGTGAACAGACTTCGCGAGGCTTTGAGCTTTCCGCAGCTGTGCGCGACATTGCGGGCTTCAGCTTTTCGGCGGGTGTAGGGTACGTGGATGCGGAAACGTCTAACGCTTCTGAGCTGGGCTTCAGTGGATTGCCCGTCAGGGGTGTCCCGGAACGAACCTTTACCTTCTCCGGTTCCTACCGATTTTCTTCAGGGCCATTGAATGCGCTGGAGGTTGGTTTCGCGGGTCAATATCAGGATGAGCGACCGGCTTCTGTCCAACCCGGCCGGATCATCGAGGTGCCCGATGTATTTTTGGCGGACTTTTTTGCAGTGTATCCAATCAGCGAGCGTTACGAGTTGCAGATCAATGTCATTAATGCGTTCGACAGAGAGTACATCCAAAATCCAGGGTTCAGTTCGCTGAGCGGTGGTTATACGTTTGGTGATCCACGGACGCTGCGTTTGTCAGTGAAAGGGCGTTTCTAGAATTGAAATGCTGGCCCGCCGGTTCGAGGCCTTGGTTCGAACCATCAGCCGGTTGGCGGTATCCATGTGAGTGAAGAGTGGTGCAGCGAGATCAGCACTTTTCCTCCGAGTTTGTGATACGCAAACGTATAGTCGGCGCGGGTTGCGTCACCCTGTTCATTAACGAACGTATAGTGGCCCATGTCTTTATAACCCAGACCGCCAGCCTTCAGGATCGGACCGACCGCACTCTGAAAATCAACCCGTTTCCAGTTGTTGAAGAGAAACCCGCCGTCATGCGGATAGTCTGGATTACCGCCGACGAAGTACGAGCGCGCACCAGCCTCGTCCAGGCGGATCTCATCCGCCAGGGTTGGCTTAAATAGCAGGGGTTCGTCAGGCGCGCCAAAGTCGTATAGTCCTATCAGGGTCTCAACGTCCTGCTCAATGATTGCCCTGGCCCAGGCGCTCTGAGCGTTGATCACTTCAGCCTTGGTCATTGTCTCGAACTCTCTCATAGCAAACCTCGAACCTTTTTTGTCATTTTTATTCTGATAATTCTCTGCCCATTATAGTTAAGCGAGTGCCCATATCACCACGCCCACGGTCAACACGCTCCAACTCTGCAGGGTTCGGCGGCCAATCACAGCTGCACTGGCGCCATCGCTGGCGGTGGGTAATACCGGCGCGCCGCGCTGAATGCGCAGGATGATGGGCAGATCCACGGACCAGGACTGCATAACAAAGGCGATGCCACCAACGGCCAGGGCCTGATAGGCCAGGGTGGGCTGGTACAAGCTCACGCAGATAATAGCGGTCAGTGTGTAGCCAACCACACCACCCCAACTCATGGATTGGAACTGGCGGACGCTGTGGTCATAAGGATTAAACAAGCCCAGCGCAATGCCTCTGGGTGTCCCAATCGGAATGACAGCCCCGGCCAGCCTGGCCCCCGCGTAGTGGCCCCATTCGTGTACGATGTAACAACTGACGTAAGCGCTGATAAAGCCGAGCACCGCGGTTAACAAAGCTGCCAGCCCGGCCACAATGCCGGTGGCTCCCACATACCACAGGTTGCAGTAGTGCCACAGTGCCAGCAGCCCGGCGATAATCAGGACATCACGTACCAGCCACTGGCCCAGATGATAGCGTTGGTTATCTGTTTCGTTATTCGACATATAAACCTGCCCCTGGTGCGGTTGATTGTCTTCTGCGGCGGAGAAGCGCTAATCTTTCACCAGGGCAGTGCGGGGTGCAAGTGGTGAGGATCTTGCCACAGCTCGCGACAGGTAGAACAACAGCAACAAGGAACACACATGACACAAATTGCAGTTCTGGGACTGGGCAACTTTGGTACCGCGCTGGCGCGTAACTGGTTGGAAGAGGGGCATGCTGTCGCCGGTTGGACAGTGGAGCAAGAGGTGTTCGATAGCGTGAATGCCACCAGCATTAACGAAAAGTATCTGCCCGGGGTGCCGCTGACGGGGTTGCGGGTATCGATGGACATTGCGGCCACAGTTGCCGAGGCGGATATTGTGGTGCTGGCCCTGCCGTCGGGAGTGGTTCTGGAAGTTGTGGATCAGCTGCTTCCGCATCTCGCGGATGGGCAGATTCTGATGGATCTGGCCAAGGGTCTGGCGCCTGGTGATCAATTGATTTCCGATGTCATTGAAGAAAAGCTGGCTGCGCGGGACCTGCACAATCCATTGTGCGTCATGATGGGGCCGACCATCGCTCCGGAACTGGCGAACGGCGTTTATACCACTGCGCTGGTGGCCAGCAAAGACTCTGCCTTGGCGGAACGCATGGTTCAGCTGCTCACCACAAGAACCCTGTCTCTGGCAGCGGCAGACGATCCATTGGGTGCCGAATACTGGGGTGCTTTCAAGAACGTGATTGCGCTCGCGTGTGGGGTGGTGGATGGCCTGAAGGCGGATGGCCGTGGTGGCGATAATCTGAAAGCGGCCGTATTTACCGCCGGGTACCGGGAGGCGGTGCGCTTGATCCCGGAACTGGGCGCCAAGGCTGATACAGCGCTGAGCGCAGCAGGCATCGGTGATCTGTTTGTCACAGCCACCTCACCCCATGGTCGCAACCGCGAAATGGGCGAGCGTCTGGGGCGAGGCCAGACGCTGGAAGAAGCCCAGGGTGAGATGGTCATGGTCAGTGAAGGGGTACGCGCAGCCCGCATGTTTCAGGCGTTGTTTAAAAAACAGTCTTTGCCAGCGCCGTTTGTGGATACCGTCTGTGGTCTGCTGGATGGTGACATCGACATGGACGGTTTCTTACAACAGGTCATGAAAGCCTGACCACTGGCGGTCAGGCTTTCAGTGGGCGGTCAGGCCTTCAGGCAAGAAATGGCAGCCCCTGGATGGCCTGTACAAACGTCACGGTGGTAAACGCGCAATACGCACAGGTGAACGCTATTACCAGAGCGCAAGCGGTATTGGCCTGCAAACGACTGGGCAGCAGCCACGCGAACAGTGGAATGGCCTGCATGGCGTGCATGCCGAAAAAGTGTGCCACGCGCAGGTCGCCGCCGTCCCGGGCCCAGTTGAACAGCAGTATGCCATTGGCATCTGTCGCGCTGGCGTTTACCCAGTGGCTGGTCTGTGCGCCCAGGTAACCGCCGAATCCCCCACCAAACAGGCAGGTGGCGACCAAGCCGAGCACAATGCTCAGAATCAGCGGCTGGCTGATGGTCTGCTGGCGGCCAATCACCCAGGCCAACCAGACGAGTACAACAACCATGCTGGTAGCGCCGATCCCCATGAGGCTATACATGATCTGGTGAAACATGGTCGAGTCGTTAAAGTGAGAGTGTTGCCCCAAGCCGGCCTGAATCGCGATGTAGGCCATCTCGAACAGCGCTGTTACAACAGGAATGCCCGCCAGTAGTTTGCCACGCCAGGTTTGGAAGAAATTGGTTGGGGTGTATTGGGCAAACACCAGCAGGGTGGCAAAGTACACGCTGATTGAAAGTGCAAACTTGAAGGGTTTGGTCCAGACCGATACGCCCAACAACAGGCGTTCGTCAACAGCCTGGGCGGCCAGACAGCACAGCGCGAAGGCAAAATAACCGATTGCGCTGTAATACCAGCTGGGTTGCAGTGCTCTAAGCTGCTGCCACAAACTGTGCGGCGTGGTGTCGAGTTGAGTCCAATGGGCTGTTTGCATGCTTATGCCTCCTGTACCGTATCCTGCTTCTGGCGCACCGCCTGGGTGATCAGTTTGATCACCCAGTACAGCACCAGGCCTGCGGGTCCTGCCATAAAGGTGGCCAGCAGACAGGGAATAACCAGTAAATGATTGACCTGGTGACGCTGGGCATCGCGGACTTCCCAGGCACCTACAAAAAGGTCAAACGCCAGATAGTGGACCCAACCGGCCAGCAGCAGTTGCGGCACGGTGAAGAGCGCCGCCACTCCCGCCAGGGATCCAAAGCCGCCTTCCGGTGGACGTTCGCTGATGTTGGCGGCCATAAGCCAGACGTACACCACACCGATGGCGCAGGGCACGATGACTGGGGCCAGCCAGTCCCGTGTAATTGACCAGCGCGGTGCCAGAATCAGGCCGGCCCAGCCCACCATGGCCATAGCGCCGCACAGGCTGAAGATTTGTTCCAATTCCATATCAGGCTCCAGTTTGTCTTTGGGTCGCCAGCATCTGAAACGTCAATCTTTACGTTGACAAGATGGGTCGGGCTAATATCCGTTAGAATCTTTTCAGTGTCAAGATGTATTTTTCCACTGTAAAGATGGTTACCCTAGAGGGCCTTGTATCAAATTCCGGTGAAAGAGGCCCAATTGGCAGTTAAAGCAACCTACCATCATGGCGATCTGCGCAACGCCCTGCTTGATGCAGCAGATGAGCTGTTACAGCGCGAAGGCTTGCAGGGTTTTACGCTGCGCGCCTGCGCGAGGCTGGCCCAGGTGTCGCATGCTGCGCCAAAACACCACTTTGGTGACGTTAATGGCCTGCTTCGAGCCGTGGCGGAGCGCGGTTACGCCCGCCTGGTTGAGCAATTGGAAACACACATTGAAGCGGTGCGCGGTGATCTGCAGGAGGAGATGTTTGCCACTGCGCGAGGCTACGTGACGTTTGCAGAAGAGTACCCTGAGCATTTCCGCATCATGTTTCGTTCTGACCTGATGTCCTTCGACATGTCTTGCCCGCCGGAATCGGTGGCGGCCACGTTTACCGCGCTCACCAACGTCATTCTGCGCCAGCGTGGTGAAGCGGAGATCAAACTGGAAGATATGCCGGGCATTCGCAGCCAGGCTCTGGTAAACGACATTCTGATCGGCTGGTGTAATGTGCATGGTTATGCGCATCTGCGCTTGGAGGGTCAGCTGGCCTCCATGGTGCCGGAAGAAGACCATCTGGCTCAGTTGCGCACCGCCAGCTTTCGCCTGTCGGAGCTGATTCAGAACGCCAGCAGGGACGCCAAAAATTAGACTTGTACAAATGTACACATTAATGTACATTTGTACACATGAACTCGCCAACCCGATTTAAAGCACCTCGTGAAGACCGTCAGCTGACGATTCTGGAGACAACACTTCGTCTAATCGCTGAGTCCGGCGTGGATGCCATCACGCACCGCAAAGTGGCCGCTGCTGCAGACATTCCGCTCGGTTCCACGACCTATTACTTCGAGTCGCGCGAACATCTCATTCGCGCGGCGTTCGACCACTACCTCCAGAGAATTCGGGCATTGAGTGCTGAGGCTGCGTCGGGGTCGCAGTCGACGGGTAAAGATCTCATCGACTTTCTTGTGACGCTGAGTCACCGGGAGTTCGAAGACCCAGCTTTGCTGCGCGCAGAGTACGAAATGACCTTGTATGCAACCCGCGATCCGGTATTGGCTGCAGCTCTGAACGCCTGGTACGAAGAAATGATTGAACAAATGGCGGCGACCTTGAAGATGGCCGGAGCCAAAGCGCCGCAGGAAGCCGCGCGTGCCGTTTTGCACATGATGCGCGGTTACGAGTTAGAGCGATTGACCAACGACACGGAAACCGAG
>JBCCUW010000060.1:0-14147 GCA_039196385.1 Pseudomonadota bacterium | reverse complement strand
ACTCACATATTATGCCAGGCCACGGGACTCGAACTCGCTACCATAGTGGTGAGAGGCCAGGAACAAACCACTGCGCCACCCGTGCTTCCCCGTGCTCCGCGCATCATAATGATGTCCATCTCCGCCATAGGCCGCCGTTGCACTCCGCCCAGCTGGAACCAGTCGTCGCCCGCCCTGGTGTAGTCCAGGTTGTCGCAGAAATCCGCGCGCAGGGTGATCTGGTTAAGCATACCGTGGACCTCGCCTTCCCATAACATGAGGTCAGACTGCAGCAGATAGTAAATCTCCAGGCCGCGCTGCTGACAGGCGCGCAGCATGGCGAGAGTGGAGTCCTTCTTCAATGCCAGGCTATCCAGTGGGTCCATGACAAAGGCGATTTTGGTCATATTCGTCCGCGCTGAGAGTGGTGGGGTAAATTAACCAGATGTCTGCCGAGGCTCAATAGAGGATTCTTGGCTAAACTTCATATTGCGCAAACTGGTGCAGTAATCAGCAGAATGCTTGTCAAGATTAGCAAGGGTGGTGAGCAGTGCAATCATTTCTGCAAAAGTGAGAACCGCATCTGCTTCTTGGCGCGTAGTGATAGCAGGTGCTTTAGCACCATGTTACAAAAGGGCAATAAGGACAACGGCGACAACCGCTGCAGTTTGTGCCGTGACAGAAATGCCCCCAGTGTGCCATTTCGCCTTTTACGACAAAAGGACAACGAGGATCAGTTGAATGCGAGAGGAAGAGGAACTTCACGGATTAAAGGTCTTGGTCATTGACGACTCCAAGACAATCCGGCGCAGTGCGGAAAACCTGCTCAGCAAAGAAGGCTTTGATGTCATTACCGCCACGGACGGTTTTGATGCGTTAGCGAAGATCGCAGACGCGCGGCCAAAAATCATCTTTGTGGATATCATGATGCCGCGTCTCGATGGCTACCAGACCTGTGCGCTGATCAAAAACAATAGCGAATTCAAAACCACGCCCGTAGTGATGTTATCTTCGAAGGACGGCCTGTTCGACAAAGCTAAAGGCCGCATTGTCGGTTCCGATCAGTACATCACCAAACCTTTCAGCCGCGAAGAACTGCTGGGTACGATTCGTACACTGGTCCACTAAGGGTGGGGTTGATGAACAAAGACTGCGCACTCAATCTCGCCGGATTTTCTTGTCATGCTCCCCGCAAGCTGCCTGGCGGATTCTGCAGAAGGTATTTGTAACGATGGCACGTATACTAGTTGTTGATGATTCGCCGACGGAAACTCACCAGATGGTGAACACCCTGGCCCGACAGGGCCATCAGGTGTTGACCGCGGCCTCGGGCTCTGACGGTGTGTCCATGGCAAGCAGCGAACAGCCGGACATAATTTTCATGGATGTTGTGATGCCGGGGATTAATGGCTTTCAAGCCACCCGGCAGATTACCCGGAGCGATGCCACCAGCCACATTCCCGTAGTGATCGTTTCCAGCAAGAATCAGGATGCAGACAAGGTCTGGGGTGAACGCCAGGGGGCATGTGGTTACCTGACGAAACCTGTCGATGATCGCACTTTGATCAGCACCGTAAACGGTCTGTTACCAACGTAGTGGCCGGCACATGAATAACGAAGCCTTAAATGTTCTGCATGATATTCGCGCTGCGGCGGTCAAGAATGCCGCTCCTTTGCCGCATAAGGTGGAAGTGCAGGCGCAATGGCAGGGGCTGGGTTTTCTGGTTGGCGGCATGCGCCTGGTATCCAAACTCGGCGAAGTGAGTGAACTGTTGCAAGTACCGCGACTGACCCCTTTGCCGGCGGTTAAACCTTGGGTGATGGGTATCGCCAATGTGCGCGGTCGTTTAATCCCAGTGATTGATCTGCATGAATTTCTACAGGTCCCCACCACACTGCCAACGAGTCAATGGCGCATTCTGGTTGTGGAAGATGGCGACATCGTTGCTGGTCTCCTGGTTGAGCAGTCGCTGGGTATCCAGCACTTTCTCGAAGAGAACTATGAAGAGCAGATGGCGGATGGCGGTGCCGGCCTGGAGGGTGTGGCGCCTTATACCACTGGCGCGTTTCGCCATGGCGGGCGTGTTTATCACGAGATCCAACTAAAATCGATATTACGCGACGAGAAGTTTATGGACGTCGCATTGAGCAATTCTTCGTCGCAGGTGGCAGGACAAGATAGTCCGACACCTGAGGCTTAACAACGTGCAGCTGAAGTAGGTTTACAATATGAAATCAGGGAAGTTATCTCCATTGTTAATTACGTTGATGACGCTAATGTGCGCCATCTTGATCGGCATGGCCTATTTTCTCGTGGAGCAGAAAGTATCCGTACTGGACAATCCACCCATTATCCTGGCGGTAGCCGGGGTTATTCTGATGGCAGTGATTGGTGCGGTTATGGTCAGCGGAACTCGGCGTCAGTTGCACGAGCAGGCGGCGCAGAATGAGCGCAACCAGGCGGCGATTCTGCAGCTGCTGGACGAGCTGGCTGACCTGGCCGAAGGTGACCTGCGAGTCCATGCCTCGGTGACGGAAAACTTTACCGGCGCAATTGCGGATTCCATCAATTTTGCTATCGACCAGATGCGGGGTTTGGTATCAAATATTAATCACCTGTCGGTGCAAGTAGCGAAAGCTGCAGACAATACTCAGGATACAGCCAGCGATCTGGCCTCTGCCACGGAAAACCAGGCGAAAGAAATTGGCGCTGCGTCCATGGCGATTAACGAGATGGCCGTATCCATTGACCAGGTGTCATCCAACGCTGCGGAATCGGCATCCGTTGCGGAGCGGGCAGTGGAGATTGCCAACAAAGGCTCACACGTTGTGCAAGATACGATTGGCGGCATGGACAGTATTCGCAGTCAGATCCAGGAAACCTCAAAGCGGATCAAGCGTCTGGGTGAATCAAGCCAGGAAATTGGTGATATTGTTTCATTGATTAATGATATTGCTGATCAAACCAACATCCTGTCACTCAACGCTGCTATCCAAGCGTCCATGGCCGGTGATGCCGGGCGAGGTTTTGCGGTTGTGGCGGACGAGGTCCAGCGCCTTGCGGAACGTTCTTCAGCAGCGACCAAACAGATTGCTGCTCTGGTTAAAACCATTCAGACGGATACGAACGAAGCAGTTATCTCGATGGAGCAGACCACGGTAGAAGTGGTAGAAGGCGCCCGCCGCGCACAGGATGCGGGTGTTGCCCTGGAAGAAATTGAAGGCGTGTCTACGTCTCTGGCTGAATTGATTCAGAACATTTCCAACGCGGCCCGTCAGCAGGCGGCCACCGCTGGCCATGTCAGTAACACGATGAACGTGATCCAGGAATTTACCTCACAGACAGCCGAATCCACAGAGACTACGGCAAACTCTATTGGTGATCTTGCCGGGATGGCAAATGAAATGCGCTTATCGGTTGAAGGCTTTAAACTGCCGGCCACTGCACCCTGAGTAGATTGAAATCGCCCAAGTGATGAAATGCAAGCAAGCAGCAGTGCTGCTGAATCAAGGAACGTGATGGCAAGTTCACGCGAACACTTCGCATTGGATTGGATCAAATCTGATCTGCTGGAAACTCTGAATGAAGCCAGGATTGCCCTGGATGAATATGCTGAGGGTCCAGGGGATGAACCACGGCTGCGCGCTTGTCTGACCAGTGTGCACCAGGTCCATGGCACACTCGTAATGCTGGAACTCGAAGGCGTCACGTTGCTGGCCGACCATATCGAGCAACTGGCCCAGGCCATGTTGGCAGGCACGGTGGCGGATCGTGGTCTGGCTGGCCAGTACCTGATGCAGGGCATCCTCGAACTGCCTGGTTATCTGGATGAACTGCAGCGTGGTGGCCAGGACAGTACGGGTCCTACGTTGACGCTGGTTAATGAGATTCGTGGCCTGCTTGGTCTGGAACTGCTCGCTGACCATGCGGGCGCCAGTTTAACCGCCGCTGCGGATGAAGCGGCAGTTGCAAAGTTCACTGCGATTGATGGCCAACAGAAGGTGGCGCGCATTCGTACGGCCTATCAGACTGTATTGTTGTCCATTCTGAAAGGTGAAGACCGCTCAGCAGCAGTCGGTACCCTCACGAAGATTGCCCAGGGTCTGCAACGCGTCTGTACCGACACTGCGTTGGAGCGCCAATGGCAGGCCTTTGGCGAGTTTGTCACCAGCCTGTCTTACAAAGACGGGGTGCTGGAGAGTGAAGCGGTCAAACTGCTGCGCCGGGTTGATGTCGAAATTAAAAATCTGGCGCGCGATGGCGAGGTAGCGCTGCGCGCACCAGCCAATATAGAACTGGTGCGCCAACTGCTGGATGCAGCGGTGGCCAGGGAACACAGTACGGAAGTACTCAGCGGTCTGCAGGAGGCAGTGGAGCGCGACGTTAATCACAATACACTGGCGATTTCGGGACGCCAGGCGCTTGCCAGCGCAGCCCAGGCGCTACAGGAAGAACTGGGTTCGGTTAAAGACAGGTTGGACATGTTGGTCCGCGCTCAGACAGTTGACCTGGACGAACTGCAGACCCTGGTATCCCCACTCAAACAAATTGGCAGTACGTTATCGCTCCTGGGATTTGAAAGTTCCAGGGAAATAGTCTCAGACCAGGTGGACGGTATCGAGCGCCTGATCGTGCTCGGCGACGGCGACCCCCAAGGCGTGCAGAGCATAGCGGGTGCGCTGGTGCAGATTGATGAAAACCTCAGCAGCGTTGTGCAGGGTTCGGCCAAAACAGAAGTTGAGCAGATCACCAGCGAAGCCCAGTTGCAGGTGTTGCGTGAAAGCCGCGCCGGCCTGGACGAAATTAAACAAAGCGTTGTGGACTTTGTCAGCGCCAATTTTGACCCGCGTCATCTTGAGGGCGTGGATGCCAAACTGAACGAAATATGCGGTGCGCTGGAAATTATTCCTCTGCCCAGCGCGATCAATCTGTTGCGTCAGGCAGATCGCTACATTGTCGACTGTCTGTGCCAGGGTCAGCAGCCGGAATGGCAGAGTCTTGACCTGCTGGCGGATGGTATCAGCGCCATCGATTACTATCTGGAAAGACTGTCTGAAGAGAATACTTCCGGCGTTGAAGACATACTCACGGTAGCTGCGCGCAGCTTTGAGCAGCTGCTGGATGATGCGCCGGCGTCTGAAACGGCGGCTCCCGAAGCTGAAGCGGCTGAACCCACTGAGCAATTTACTGAAGATCAACCTGTGGCAGCTGCGCCTCTTGAGTCGGCGTCTGCGGAGGACGAGCTGGAGTTTGATCTGGATGAAATTCCAGTCTTCACCGACACTCCGGCTGCGGAAGGCGGGCCGAATCTGGATCTGGAAACCGATGCGGCGGAAACGGCGGCGCAGGAGACGGCGCCGGGAATAGAGCCCGAGATTTCTCTTGACTCTGAAGCCGCACCCGAACAGCCAGGAGCTGACCAGGAGCAAACCGCGGAAGCGGCTGCGGAGCCGGTTGAGCCCGAAGAAGTTCTTGTTTCAGATACTCCCGACAACAGCGCAGAAGTTGCGGAAGTTGCAGAAGCCGCAGAAGCCGCAGAAGCCGCAGAGGTTATTGAGCCGATAGAAGGTTTTGACCTGGGTGCAGAGCTGTTTGATGAGGTTGCCGGGGTGGTTGATGTTGCTGATACGGCAAGCGACACCCCAGTCACTGCGCAGGAAGAACCCGCGGCGGAAGAATCGCTGGAAGTGCCTGAGGCGGATACTGTGATCGGAGCAGATGCTGTGCTGCATGCTCCGGATGTAGATCCTGAGATTGTTGAGATTTTTGTCGAAGAAGTGGCGGAGGTCTTGGAGAGCATCGATGAGTGGCTGCCGCAATGGGCGGTTGCCCTGGATGTTGGCGAGCCCATTACAGAATTGCGTCGCGCCTTTCATACGCTCAAAGGCAGCGGCCGGATTGTGCAGGCGGCGGAAATTGGTGAATTAGCCTGGGGCATTGAAAACATGCTGAACCGGGTCATGGACAACACGGTTCAGGCGAATGAGAGTTTTGTCACCGTAGTCAAACAGGCACGCGATCTGATTCCTTCCCTGACTGATGCCTTTGAAGTGGGCCGGCCCGTGGATCTGGATGCGATGACTGTGATTATCGAGCAGGCTGACGTGCTGGCTTCCGGTGGCGAGTTGGCTGCTTCTGACAGCTTGGCAGACCAGGCGCCAGACGAGATCGGTTTGTCTGCGGAATCCGCCATAGCAGACCCAACCGCCATGGAAGCGGCCGCCGAGGCGGAAAACGAAAGCGATGCTCTGGAGCAGCCGAGTGATGTTGCAGAATTTGCACCCTCGGATGCGGAGCCGGGCGAGGCCGAGAACGATCTGGATTGGTTGTCCGATGAACTCAATTCTGGTCAGGCTGACTTGGGTAATGCCTTTGAGCTGTTTGTTGCTGAAGCGCAGGAGCACCTGCAGGTTATCGATGTCGAAAACGCTAAGGTGCCCTGGCAGTTGAGCGAACCCATGGCGAGGGCTTTTCATACACTGGCAGGTAGTTCAGCAATTGCCGGTATCAGCCAGGTGCAGCTCATTGCTGAGCCGGCCTACCAGGTGGTTGAAGCGTTCCGTGGTACCGGCAATGTCGCAGGTCTGCAAAGCTTTCTGGCTGAAGCAGCCAAACACCTGCGCGGTTGTTTCGATGCCATGGCCGGTGGGCAGAATTGGGACGAACCACTGGAGTTTGTCGCTCAGGCAGATGATCTGCTGGCGCGCCAACCGTCCAAAGCCTCTACTGGCCAACAGCTGCTAGAGGCAGATGCTACGGCAGACATACTGGATAGCGAAGATCAGTTGCGTGGCTTTCTGGCGGGTGAGGCACAACACTGTGCTGAGTTACTTAACGCGCTGGCAGAACTTTCTGCGCTAGCCAACAAGCTCGATGAACACCACGTGGCTGAGTTGGCGACGGCGTTTATGCAGATTCTCACGAATGCTACCGTCTCTGGTCGTGTTCCTGATACGGCAGCACCGGTGATGCAGTTGGCTTACGATCGTCTCGTTGGCCAACTGAATACCATTGCTGGTGGAGGTGATGCTGCAGACGCGGCTGACGTGGTCAGTCAGTTGCTTGTCCTTGATTTTACCGCACAGGATGAAGAAGGGGAGGCTGCACTTCTGAGTGACGTGGATGATATCCAGCCCGTCGCCGATGATGCATTCAGTGTTTATGTTGAAGAAGTCGCTCCCGCCTCTGCAGATGACACCGCGGGCTCCACTGATGAAGTGGCCGCCGCTGCTGATGAGGACGTTGCCGCGGTAGAAGAAGACCACACTGCTGTCCAGGCTGACGCAGCTGATGTGCCGGCCGATCCTGCCCAAGCGGACAGCGAAGATTTGTTCGACGATTTATCTGCACTACTGGAAGGTGGTGAAAACGAGGTTTACGCAGCGCCTTCTGATCAGCAGGCAGAAGATTCTGAAAGTACAGCCGATGACCTGGCGGCAGCGGAAACGCCCGACTCGGGTGCCGCGCAGCCAACAGTGTATGACGATGTTGACCCCGACCTGATTGAGGTGTTCTTCGAAGAAGCCGATGAAATCAGTGAAGAGTTGGAAGCCAGCATTATGCGTTGGTCCCAGGAGACAGATAATCGCATTTACATGGAGAATCTCTTGCGCGGCCTGCACACCTTCAAGGGTGGTGCAAGACTCTGCGGTCTCTTACCTCTAGGTGACATGGCGCACGACTTTGAATCCTGTGTGATCGAAGTGCAAAACGATGAGCGCCCTGTAGATTCAGGCTTATTTGACGAGTTAAACCGGCGTTTTGACGAGCTGACCCGGCAGCTGACAAGCGTACGCGAGCAGGTGCTGGGCGGTGTTGGAACCAGCCTTGAACAGCCTACTGAGCCAGTGGCAAGCCCCGTCGACGGCGATGCTGCCTCGCCGGCTGCTGAATCGGATCTGGTTGTGCAACCTCAGGCCGGTGTGGTGCCTTCGGCTCCAGCAGCTGAGCCGGTGGTGGAGAAAGAACAGGCTACTGAGCGTGCACCCCAGGAACGCACGCCGCAGGAAATGGTCCGGGTGGGTTCTGCTCTGCTGGAAGAGTTGGTTAACCTGGCCGGAGAAAACTCTATCCTGCGCGCGCGCATTGAGCAGGGCATGGCAGATTTCACCGGCTCGCTCGATGAGATGGAAACGACCATTGAGCGCTTGCGCGAACAGTTGCGTCGCCTCGAGATCGAAACGGAAACACAGATACTGTATCGCCACGAAGGTCCGCAGTACGAAAATTTTGATCCGTTGGAGATGGACCGCTATTCGCAGCTGCAGCAGCTCTCCAAATCACTGTCAGAAAGTGCATCGGATATGCTCGATCTGAAAGATACGCTGCTGTTTAAGGCGCGCGAATCCGAAACGCTGTTGTTACAACAAGCGCGTATCAACACGGAATTGCAGGAAGGTCTGATGCGGACCCGCATGGTGCCGTTCAGTCGTTTGTTACCCCGCTTGCGCCGTATTGTGCGACAGGTATCCGCTGAACTGGGTAAAGAAGTAGACTTCCACGTACAAAATGCTGAAGGCGAGCTGGACCGTAACCTGCTGGAGCGAATGGTTCCACCGTTGGAGCATATGTTGCGCAACGCCGTCGACCACGGCATTGAAAGCGCGGAACTGCGGCGCAACTTTGGTAAGCCTGTCAGTGGCAGAATAGATCTGCGATTGTCTCGCGAAGGCGGTGATGTTGTTATAGAAATCAGTGACGACGGTGCTGGCGTGGATGTTGAGAGCGTGCGGGCGAAAGCCGTAGAACGCCAACTGATGAGCGCTGATGCCAACCTGTCCGATGATGAAGTGACGCAGTTTATCCTTGCCGCCGGATTCACCACAGCCAAGTCGGTGACGCAGATTTCCGGGCGTGGCGTGGGTATGGACGTTGTACACAGCGAAGTAAAACAACTTGGCGGAAGTATCAGCATCCTGTCGCGACCCGGAAAAGGTACACGCTTTGTCCTGCGTGTGCCGTTTACGGTTTCGGTCAACCGGGCCCTCATGGTTTCAGTAGCGGACGACCTGTATGCGATACCCCTGAATACCATTGAAGGGATTGTCTTGTTAAATCCGGAGCAGTTGCAGTCATTGTACGCCTCCGAAGGTAAAACTTTTGAATACGCCGGTACGCCTTACCGGGTGCGTTATCTGGGCCAGTATCTGGGTCGTGACTATCGCGGTCTGGCTCCGGGACAGACCAGCGTGCCTATGGTGCTGGTACGTTCGGGTGACCATGCCGTCGCGATCCATGTCGATCTCGTGCAGGGTAGCCGCGAAATTGTGGTGAAGAGCCTTGGGCCCCAGTTCGCTGGCGTGGGCGGTATATCGGGCGCAACGATTCTTGGTGATGGCAGTGTTGTCGTGATCCTGGATCTGCTGGCGCTAATCCGCGCCCAGCAGCATCAGCGGCGCACCAAGCCACGCAGCGCCATGGCCAAACCGGGACCGCGCTGTGTGATGGTAGTTGACGACAGTGTCACCGTGCGCAAAGTAACCTCGCGGTTGCTGGAGCGCCAGGGTATGGACGTACTGGTCGCAAAAGACGGTATTGAAGCGGTGGCTCTGCTGCAGGAACGCCGACCCGACGTGATGTTGCTCGACATTGAAATGCCGCGGATGGATGGCTTTGAAGTCGCCCGTCAGGTCCGACACGACGAGCGCCTGGGTAACCTGCCCATCGTGATGATCAGCTCGCGTACCGGGGATAAACACAAGGAGCACGCGAATCAACTTGGTGTCAATAAATTCCTGGGTAAGCCTTTCCAGGAAAATGAACTGTTAGCAACCATTGATGAACTGGTGTCCCGAATATGAGTAATGTTGCCCTGTTAGATGCTGGTGAAACTGAAGATCTGTCCTGCGTTATGATACCCACGCTGGGTGAGCAGCTACTGCTGCCGAATATTTGTGTTGCGGAAATTGTGCCTTGGCGGCGCTTGAAAGTTGCTGAGGACGGGCCGGAATGGCTGATGGGTTACGTTGGCTGGCGAGGCCAGACCATCCCGGTACTGCACTTTGCGCAGTTTGCCGGCAGCACCGCGCCGGCCGACGGCCAGCCACGCTGTCTGGTGGTTATGAACCGATCTCGTACACCTTCAGCACCCGCTTTTTATGCACTGGCTGCGGAGGGTTTGCCAAGGATGTTGCAGCTTGCTGAAGATGACTTGAGCAGTGCTTCAACCGAGCTCAGCGTTGCACAGGTGATGCGTGTAAACGTGGGGACGGAAGTGGCCACTATTCCCGATCTGGCCTATGTTGAAGAACAGGTGTTGAACCTGCGATCCTGATCTGCGTGGAGCAGCTAAAAATTCCCGACAGCCCGCTGGATGACCGTAAGCGCGACCGCAGGCACGGTTTCGGCCCGCATCACCGTGTCGCCTAACGTGTATGTTGTGCACTGATTGCGTTGGAATAGATCCAGCTCAGCGTTACTCCAACCCCCCTCCGGACCGACCAACAGCAGCCTGTCTGCGTCGTCGAGCTGAACGGGAATCCGTATACCCTGCGGTTGGAGAATCATCTTTTCACCGGGTTGCGCCAGCAGCTCAGGCAATATTGTGCTGCGGCAAACCGGTAAGTGCAGGCGCCCGCATTGTTCGGCAGCACCGACAACTATTTTACGCCAGTGGCGCATTTTGTTGTCGCTGCGTTCGGCGGGTAGTTTAGCGTTGCTGCGTTCGCTGGCGAAAATCCAGATCTGGGTTGCGCCCATTTCTGTAGATTGCTGAATCGCACGGTCCATGGCCTGGCCCTTGAGCAGGCTGATGCCGATAGCCAGTTGACGTGTGGGAGCGGGCACCTTTGGCTGGCGCGCTGTGATGCAGATCTGCGCGTGCCGGTTGTCGGGTTGTAGCAGGGTTGCGCTGAATGCCGTGCCGCGCCCGTCGAAACACTCAAACATCTGATGCGCACGCATGCGCAACACCCGGCATAAATAGTGAGATAACTCCTCTTCCAGGGACAGAACTGATTCTGGTTCTATTTCCTCTTCCGCGAGCTCCAGCAGGTAACGCACCGCCATGCCAAGTGCCGGAGATTAAGAATTCAGGTTCGCACAGATACGCGTTGTCGCACCCCAGCGATTGAGTGTGTAGAAGTGCAGACCGGGCGCGCCCAGTTCAATCAGGCGTTCGCATAGGCGGGTCACAACATCAACGCCGAACTTAGCCAGGTCTTGCTCGGTTTCCTGATCAGCCATGCCGTATTGCAACCAGCGGGGAATATCTGCGCCGGCTTTCTCGGAAAAACGAAACAACGATTCCGCATTGGTAATTGGCATGATGCCTGGGTAAATCGGTATGTTTAAGCCAGCTTTTGCACAGCGCTCCACAAAAACGGCGTACGCTTCAGGACAATAGAAATATTGGGTAATGGCACTGTTCGCGCCAGCGTCCACCTTACGTTGAAAAAACTCGAGGTCCTGCTGCGCGGACTTGGCATCCGGGTGCACCTCGGGATAGGCGGCCACAATCAGGTGAAAGTGATCACCCGAGTGTTCGCGCACCAGGCGCACCAGGGCTTCTGCATTGTGGGTGAAGCGATTTGCGCCCATGCCTGAAGGTTGGTCGCCACGCAGTGCAACAATGTGCCGCACACCGCTGGCGCGGTATTCGTCCAACAGTTCGAGCAATTCTGCCTGATCGTCATTGCCGATGGACAGGTGTGGAACGGCCTGATGGCCGGTTTGCAGCAGGGACTTAACAGTCTGCAAAGTGCCATCGCGGGTGGATCCGCCGGCGCCGTAAGTCACTGAGAAGAATTCTGGACCCAACTCACCCAGTTTTGCCGCTACGTTGCTGACCAGCTTCTCGCGACCAGGCTCGTCCCGGGGCGGAAAAAACTCGCAACTGATCTGTATCGCGGCCATGGGTCGGTCTCCGTAGTCCTTGCTGTCTGGTGGCGCTAGAGGGCTGCGGCCAGGGCTTCAGCACGGTCTGTACGCTCCCAGCTGAAACTGTCTTCCGTGCGACCGAAATGGCCATAAGCTGCGGTGATCTGGTAAATCGGCTTTTTCAAGTCAAGCATATCTATCAGGCCCTTGGGTCGCAGATCAAAGTGCTCTCGCACCAGGTCGATGATGGTGGCATCGGGCAGTTTGCCGGTGCCAAAGGTGTTGATGCTGATGGACGTTGGCTCTGCCACACCAATCGCGTAACTCACTTGAATTTCGCAGCGTTCAGCCAGCCCGGCAGCAACAATGTTCTTGGCGACGTAACGACCCGCGTATGCAGCGCTGCGATCGACTTTGGAAGGGTCTTTGCCGGAGAACGCGCCGCCTCCATGACGGGCCATACCGCCATAAGTGTCGACAATGATTTTACGCCCGGTCAGACCGCAGTCACCTACCGGTCCGCCAATGATGAACTGGCCGGTTGGATTGATATAAATTTTTGTGCTGCTGGATATCCAGTTGGCGGGTAGTGTGGGTTTGACAATTTCTTCCATCACTGCCTCGCGCAATTGTTCTTGGGTGACGTCGGGACTGTGCTGGGTAGACAGAACCACGGCGTCGATGCCCACAGGTTGACCTTCGTTGTTGTAGTTAAAGGTCAGCTGACTTTTAGCGTCCGGACGCAGGAAACCCAAACCGTTGCGACGCGCATGTGCCTGCTGCTGCACCAAGCGCTGGGCATAGGTCAGCGGTGCTGGCATCAGCACGTCGGTTTCGTTGGTGGCGTAGCCGAACATCAGGCCCTGGTCACCGGCACCTTGTTCGTGATCTGAAGTTTCATCCACACCCATGGCGATATCGCTGGATTGCATGCCCAGAGCATTAACCACGGTGCAGGCCTCAGGGTCGAAGCCAACCTCTGCGCTGTTGTAACCGATGTCGCCGATCACTTTGCGCACCAGCTTATCAACGTCAACCACGGCGTTAGTGCGGATTTCACCGGCGACCACCACGATCCCGGTTTTAATCAGCGTCTCGCAAGCGACTCTGGATTCAGGATCCTGGCTGAGCATCGCGTCCAGCACCGCGTCTGATACCTGGTCTGCAACTTTATCCGGGTGCCCTTCCGACACGGATTCAGAGGTAAATACTGAATAGTCAGCCATCAATTTGTTTCCTAAGTGATGAACAAAATGGTTCCATCATAAACTTCCCGTGCTTTAAGCCTGGTAAGTAAATTGGGCGCACATTGTAAGGGATCAGGGTGCAATGCACAGCTTACCGACCAAAATAAATGGGCTCGGTGAAATATTTGTCGCGAAAATTTGCAGCCTTGGTCGCAAGTGACGACAATAGCGCCGCTGCGCAACTAAGGCTTCTCATGACCTCTAATTCTTCCAGCTCGGAACGAGCAAATGCGATTCGCGTGTTATCTATGGATGCGGTACAGGCGGCCAACTGCGGACACCCGGGGGCTCCCATGGGCATGGCTGACATCGGTGAGGTGCTCTGGCGGCAGTTGCTCAAGCATGATCCTAACGACCCGGAATGGCCTGATCGTGACCGGTTTGTGTTGTCCAATGGCCACGGCTCCATGTTCATTTACAGTCTTTTGCATTTGACGGGTTACCCGGTCAGCCTTGATGACCTTAAGAACTTCCGTCAGTTGCACGCGATCACCGCGGGTCACCCGGAATATGGGGAGTGTCCCGGGGTGGAAACCACCACCGGTCCGCTGGGGCAGGGATTTGCTAACGCCGTGGGTATGGCGCTGGCGGAGCAGAAGCTGGCCCGCGAGTTTAACCGCGACGGTATGGATATCGTGGACCACCGTACCTGGGTGGTGGTGGGCGATGGGTGTCTGATGGAGGGTATTTCGCATGAGGCCGCATCGCTGGCCGGGACGCTGGGTCTGGGTAAGCTTGTGTGTATCTACGATGACAACGGCATATCGATCGACGGTGAAGTGCAAGGTTGGTTTACCGAGAACATCCCCGCCCGTTTTGAAGCTTACGGTTGGCGTGTGATCAAAAACGTGGACGGTCACGATGCGGAAGAAATTAATACCGCGTTATCGACCGCCATGGAAGACGATGGCCGGCCTACCCTGGTCTGTTGCCGCACCACAATTGGTTTCGGTTCACCCAATAAAGCGGGGACTGCGGGTGCGCACGGCGCAGCGCTGGGTGATGATGAAGTGGCGCTGACCCGCAAAAACCTGAATTGGGGCGACGCACCTTTTGTCATCCCCGATGCGGTGCGCAGTGATTGGGATATGCGCGCGCGAGGT
>JBCCUW010000059.1:0-14351 GCA_039196385.1 Pseudomonadota bacterium | reverse complement strand
TATCTCTTCACTCGCAGCTTGGAAACCTTATCCGCTGGTGGGTTACAAGACAACCAAGGCGGCGGTGATCGCCTTTACCGAGCAACTGGCCGCCATGAACGCAAGGTATGGCATTCGCGCCAACGTGATCCTGCCGGGTTTGATGAATACGCCGATGGCCATTGAAGCGCGGGTCAGTGCGACCCAGTCCCGGGCAGACGTGGTGGCCCAGCGTGACCGCCAGGTACCCCTGGGCAGGCGTATGGGCAGCGGCTGGGATGTGGCTCATGCGGCAGCGTTTCTGGCGTCCGACAGAGCTGGGTACATCACGGGTGTGGCGCTCCCCGTTGATGGCGGGTTATCCGTCAGCTAAACGACCTTCGCGTTGGCGCGCCATAGTCGTTACACTAGCGGGCTTTTCTACAACGGGCCTGATATGCAGTATTCCTCAGAAGTCAGTGGCCACCGGCAGGTTGGCGTCGAAGTTGAATTTTCGGTCTTTGGCAGGCGCCTGACCGGTAAACAATGGGGCAGTCCTACTGGGGCACCCACGTTTGCGCTGCATGGCTGGCTGGATAACGCCAACACCTTTGACCGGCTGGCGCCCATGCTGCCGGAGCTTAACATCATTGCGCTGGACTTCGCCGGGCATGGCCGTTCGGACCACCGTCCCCCGGGTGTCCATTATCATCCGCTGACGGATATTCAGGATGTCCTGGCAGTGGCTGAATTACTGGAATGGCCCACATTCAATCTGCTGGGCCACTCCATGGGTGCTGCCATCAGCAGTGAGCTGGCGGCTACTTTTCCGGATCGGGTGCAGCGCGCTGCCCTGATCGATGGTTTTGTGGCCACCGGAGGGGTCACTTTGGCCGAACGCCTGGAGCAGAATCAAACGGCGGTCCGCAACATGCTGACCGCGCATACCAAACAACCCCGTTTGTATGCGGATACGTTAACGATGGCGCAACGGGTCTCCGAAGCCACCGACCAGACGGAGGATGCAGCTGCGGTACTGGTTGAAAGGGGCCACAGGGTCGTAGACGGAGGCGTGACCTGGCGTACCGATCCGCGCATCCGTTTTCCGACGCCGTTGCGCTATTCCCGGGAGCATCTGAACCTGCTCCTGCAGGCGGCTCGGGCGCCCGCGTTGCTGGTGGTGGCTGAGCAGGGTGACGAATGGTACCAGGGCGAAGTTGCGGACGCCGAGGCCCACTATCCTGACCTGACGGTAGTGCGCATGCCAGGTCCGCATCATATTCATCTGGAACGGGCTTATGTGCAGAAAGTCGCTGGTCATGTGCGTCAGTTCTTCGGCTTGCCCCGCGCGCCGCAGAATCCTGGTGATGCGCTCGAGTGGGACGGCGTGGTGTAGCGCACATGAATGAGTCGCCTCTACCCGAGACCATGCGTGCTGCACTCTATGACCAGCAAGGTGCTTACGATGCGGTGTACGTGGGCGATATTCCGCGGCCTGTTCCGGGTGCGCAGGAAGTGCTGTTGCGGGTGCGGGCTGCCTCGCTGAATGGCTTTGATCCCATGATGCTGAATGGCTCCACCCAGTTGCGTACGCCGCTGCCGATGATTCCGCTGGGTGATTGTGCCGGAGAAATTGCCGCGCTCGGCGCTGGGGTGACCGGCTGGTCGGTGGGTGACCGGGTCTGCCCACATCCTTTTGTCGCGGGTGAGGGTATGACAGGCGAGACCCGTCGCGGTGTCGCCGCGGAGTTTGCTGTGTTCCCCGCGGCCAATCTGCTCAGGATGCCCGACAGCGTCAGTTTTGCCGCGGCTGCGTGCCTGCCCATTGCTTATGGCACCGCGCACCGCATGATGCTCACGCGGGGCGCCATTCAGGCCGGGGAAAAGGTATTGATCCTGGGCGCTACCGGTGGCGTCGGGATTTGTGCGCTGGAATTGGCCAAGTCTGCCGGTTGTGAGGTGATCGCTACCGGTAGTGCGGATTGGAAACTGGCAAAGTTGCGCGAAATTGGCGCGGATCATGTGGTCAATACAGAGACCGAAGATTTTGAAGAGGCCGTGCGCACACTGTTCGGCAAGCCGAAAATGCAGGGTGGCGGTGGCGTCGATGTGGTGGTGAACTACATCGGTGGTGATACCTGGGTGAAGTCCATTCGCTGTCTCGGACGCGGTGGCCGTTTGTTAACCTGCGGCGCTACTGCGGGTTACGAACCTGCTGAAGATATTCGCTACCTGTGGACTTACGAACTCAATCTGCTGGGGGCCAATGGGTTTACCCCAACAGATATTGAGGCGCTGCTGGCGATGGTTGCGGAGCAACAACTGTCGCCCCATATTCAGCAGGTTGGCGGTCTGGTGGAGGTGGGCCCGTTCATCCGCCAGCTGGCGGACCGGGAAGTGTTCGGTAAATTGGTGATCGAACCTTAACGTAAACTTATATCGAAATGTCGTATGCCTGCGTCCCTTGTAACTTGGGTCTCTTATAACTTGGGTCTCTTATAACTTGGGTCTCTTATAACTTGCGTGGATCGTGCAAAAAACTGAATAATTGCAATATTGCATCTATTTCGATGTTGACATTAATTGCGTAGAATCTCACTATGAAGCTTCTGATTAGCGATCATCACGAAAGTCTCAGGCATCTAACGGGCTGTATTCATGAGATAGCCCGTATGCTGGGTCTTGAGCTTTCCGTCAGTCAGACACTCATGTTTTTGGAGGTAGCAAGGTCAAACGCTGCAGGGCACGCTATCGATATGAAGGAACTCCAAATATTAATAGGGTTGACCTCTGCCTCCACGTTTTCTCGCCAGATTGCTGCCTTGCTTGATTATCAGAAACCCGGCGTGCCCGGGCTCGGACTATTGGAGCAACGCGAAAATCCGCTTGACCGCCGTCGCAAGCAGTTGCTGCTGACGCGAAAGGGGATAAAAGTGCGTAACGGATTGGCGCACTACATCGAAAGTGTGCAAAACAACGAGCACAACGAGCACAACGAGCACAACGAGCACAACGAGCACAAGGAGAAGGCTGGTATCAACAAAACCGGGCAAGAGCCAACACAAAAAGCGCCAACACAAGGCAGTTCAACCGGAACTCAATCACAACAGCGGCGGGGTCGTAACAAAGCGGTGTCCACGCCAGTGAAAAGCCGCTAGCTGCAGTTGGCGCTACCGCTATGCCCGTCTCATTGCCGCCGCAAAAACACGTTTATCTGATCTCGTTATTCAGCTTCAGCGACGATACGGCGTTGCCGGATTTTTATGCTTACTGCGATGGTGCGATGTCGCTGCTTGGCGGGCGGCCCGGTTTTGTGTCCGCGTATGGCTACATCTCGGACTACGATCTGGCGCGGTATCGCTATGTCGGGATCACCGAATTCAGTTCCATGGAGGAGTTGTTTGCGTTGCTGGAAGATGTGTCGCTGGCTGGCCGGCTGACACCGCCGGATGACGTGCGGGCTATGACGTTGTTTACCCAGTGCCGTCAACACACGTATTACGGCATGGAACACAGAGAAACGACACCCGCTTCAGTGACCATGATCAAGCCTTTCAATATTTCCCAGCCCGAGCGCGACAGCGCGCGCTTTGAAGAGCTCACCCGGCGTCATCTGATGGCGGTTCAGGTGCAACCCGAATATGTAGGTTATCGTGGTTTTTATTCCACAAACCCTTCAGCCATGCATAACTTTATCAGCGTGTCCGAGTGGCGTAGCGAGGAGGCATTTTTTGCTTATCGTGCGTCTACCGAATACAAACTGGCTAATACGGGTGGCGAAGACCTCACTCGCAATAGTTTTCCCGGTATCTATCGGTTAATGCTTGCGCACAATGCGGCAGGTGAAAAAATCGACTACCGGTTTCAGATTACCCAGCGGCACTCATAAGCCGGGCGGCAGTTCAGGCATGTGGATGTATTCCCACGGCGACGATTCACTGCCGGTTGGGGTGGTCACTTCGATCACTGCAGGCCGATCATTCTGCAGCGCGGCCTCAAGTGCTGAACGCAGCTGGTCCGGTGATGCCACCCGGTAACCGCTGGCACCAAAAGATTCGGTGAGTTGCACAAAGTCCGGATTGTGTAGATCTGCGCCGTTCAGTCTGCCAGCAAAAGCGTTCATCTGGTCCCGGCGAACGTTGCCGTAGCTATGGTTGTTAAACACCAGCGTGACCAGTCCAATGTTGTGCGCCACAGCGGTCGCCAGTTCCTGTACGCCAAACATGAAACCCCCGTCGCCTGACAGGCACACAGCCGCCCGCTCGGGGCAGGCGGCTTTGACGCCCAGACCGGTTTGAAAGCCAAATCCCAGCGTCCCTTGAAAGCCCTCTGTGACATACGTGCGAGGTTCGTAAATTGGTAGACCGAAGTACGATGTGAAGCCCATCTGAGACAATTCCGGAATGATAAAGCCATTGCGCGGGACTACATCGCGGATGACGTCGAGATAGGCCATCTGCGGTTGGATTTTCTCACTGGCCCGACGCGCGCGCTGTTTCGCTGCGGCAATCTCCGCCTGGCGGGCACTGTCTGCAAGTGGGCCACCGTCCAGGCGATTCACCAGGTAGCGGCAGGCGGCTGCCGCATCTGCCAGGACTGGCAGATCTGGTTGCAGACGGGACATTTCAGTGGAGTCAATGTCAATGCGAATGAGCTTAGCCTGGCCAGTCGCTTGGCGTTCGTAAGTTTGCATATCCCGCCAGCGCATGTAGATCATCTCCAACCTGGAACCGATACCCAGGATAACGTCCGTGTCTTCGTAGAGAATTCGCGCCGCCAGGGATGACACCCCAAGAGGATGGTCTTCTGCGACCACGCCGCGACCGCTGCGAAAAGCGGTTACCGGTGCCTGCAGTCGCTCTGCGAGGGCCTGCACCTCCGTGCTGGCGTGCTGTGCCCCCGCGCCGCACATAATCATGGGCTTTTTGGCCCGGGCCAGCAGGTCTGCGGCAGCATTCAGTTCGTCTTCATTCAAGTCTGGCGTTGTGATCTGGGGCAGGCCTGCATCGATACTCACGTCATGCCGGGCTGCCATGATGTCCCAGCACATTTCCAGTGCCACCGGTCCTGGCCGGCCAGCCAGCATGGTCTCGAACGCATCGTTCATCAGTGCGGAAGTGTCTGCGGGATCGCTGATGTGCCACGCTTGTTTGATCAGTGTTTGCAACGTCCCCTGCTGATCCGCCAATTCATGCAGGTGACCGCGACCACTGCCCAGAAATTGACTGGGCACCTGACCGGTCAGACACAGCACGGGTGTGTTGGTGCCCATGGCCGTGCACAGCGCCGCCGTGGTATTCAGCACGCCGGGTCCCGGCACCACGGCAAATGCGCCGGGTCGACCCGTGGCTTTGGCATATCCCAGGGCCATATAAGCGGCGCCCTGCTAATGGCGAGTGGTCACCGTCCGCAGTCAAAGGCGCTCGGCGGCATCGAACAGCGGGTAAATCTGGGCGCCGGGAATGCCGAACAGGGTATCCACCCCGTTGGCCATGGCGGCGCGTATCATGGCTTCACCGCCGCTCATCTCGGTGCCCCGGCTCATGCGCTGTGTCCCTTGAATTAAATTAACATGTTAAATAATATGGAGAGAATAAATCCTGCGGATGGTGTAAGCAAGCATGCGTTTTTTGAGTTTCCGGACGAATTCGGAATCTGCACGGGCGTCTTTTGGCGCGGTAGTCGGGGAGGGAGTTGTTGACCTCGGCGCCCGGTTTGCAGACGTTGTCGATCTGCGCGATGCGCTGCGCCAGGACCGCCTTGCTGAGCTGGCGGCAGCCGCTGCTGATGCGACGGTGGACTTCAGCCTGCGTGACATTGATTACCTGCCGACCATTCCCAATCCCGAAAAGATCATCTGTATTGGCGTAAACTACGCCAACCGCAACGCGGAATATCGCGACGATAGTGAGCTGCCTGAATATCCCAGTGTATTCATGCGCACAAGAGAGTCATTGGTTGGCCACGAACAGAGTATCCTGGACCCGCCGGAATCTGAACAATTAGACTATGAGGGCGAAATTGTGCTGGTTGTGGGCCGCAGCGGACGCCGCATCCCCGAAGCCCGCGCGCACGAGTATGTCGCGGGCACCACGATCATGAACGAGGGCTCTGTGCGGGATTATCTGCGTCATGCAAAATTTAACGTGACCCAGGGAAAAAACTTTGCTAACTCCGGCAGCCTCGGCCCGTGGCTGGTGACGTCTGACGAATTAGATCCGTTTGGCAACCTGCAGGTGATTACCCGGGTCAACGGTGAAGAGCGGCAAAACGACGTCACCGCCAATCTGATGTTCTCGTTTCGCTATCTGCTCAGCTATTTGTCCAGCTTCTATCACCTGCAGCCCGGGGACGTTATCGCGACGGGCACGCCGAATGGCGCCGGGGCGCGATTTGACCCGCCGCGTTATCTGAAACCACAAGATCAGATTGAGGTGGAGGTGCCCGGCATAGGCGTGCTGGCCAATGGGGTGGTGGCTGAAGCCGTTGCTGATTCTGCAGAGTTCGCCCGGTAAGGTTCAGCTATGGTAAAACGCACCAGCATCTCTATCGACGGTCTCTCTCACCAGACGGCCATTCCCGTCGCCAGCCAGATTGGTCCGTTGCTGACCTCCAGCGTGATTGCGCCGTTTAATCCGGGTACCCGGGAGGTGCCGGAGGGCATGGAAGCTCAGTTTGCCAATATTTTCCGGCATACCGGGTTGATCCTGACGGCGGCGGGGGCGGATTGGTCTGCGGTGGCCAAAATGGAATTCTGGTTGCCGGATGCCAGCTACCGTCCGGCATTGGAACCATTCTGGCTGGAGAAGTTTCCGCAGGCTGATGCAAGGCCCGCCCGCCACACGCATGTGGGCCATGTCGGCCGTATGAGCGCGTCGTTTATTGCCTATGTTACGAACTGAACAGAGTGGCTAAAATAGCCGGCTGAAAAATCAGTAAGCAAGACGATAGCGAGAAAGCGCCTCATGAGTAAACAAGACCTGGAATCATTCCGCCAGCAGACGCGTGCCTGGGTGGCGGAGAATTTTCCCTCCACATTGACCAATAAGGTGATCGATGCAGAGTCTGCGCCGGATGGTCCGCTGGCGGCAGATCTGGATGTCTGGCGACAGCGCCTGGCGGAAAAAGGCTGGGGTGCACCCACCTGGCCCGTGGAGTATGGCGGCGCGGGTCTCAGCCAGGCGGAGTCCCGGATCATCGGCCAGGAGTTCTTTCGGGTGGGTGCCGCTAACCCGATCCCGCTTCTGGCGGGTATGGGGGTGACGATGGTTGGCCCGACGGTTTTGGAGTACGGCACTGACGAGCAGAAAGCCAAACACCTACCCGGTATTGCCAGTGGAGAGGTACGTTGGTGCCTGGGCCTGTCCGAACCGAATGCGGGTTCAGATCTGGCTTCACTCTCGACCAAGGCGGTAGATGAGGGTGACTGTTTTGTCGTCAACGGACAGAAAATCTGGACCTCCGGTGCAGACATTTCCCAATGGTGCGGTGCGCTGGTGCGTACCGATCCCACCGCCAAGAAACACGATGGCATCAGCTTCGTGATGCTACCCATGGATCAACCGGGTGTGGAAACCAAACCCATCCGACTGATCGCAGGTGCATCCCCTTTTTGTGAGACGTTCTTCAACGACGCGCGCGCGGAAAAGACAGATTTGCTGGGTGATCTGAATGACGGCTGGAACGTGATTAAACGTCTGTTGCAGCATGAACGTCAGAGTCAGACTACGGCCCGCGGCTCTGAAGGCAGCGCGGCGACCCTGCAGGACATCGCCAAACAGTACGTCGGAACCGACAGCGCGGGCCAACTGGCAGATACGGACCTGCGTTCGAGGCTGGCGACCCACCTGATGGATGCCCAGGCGCACCGGTTGACCATTGCGCGGATTACGGCAGAAGCCAAAGGCAATGTGGAGGTCAGTGCGGCCGCTTCCATTCTCAAAAACTCGGCCACTCAGGTTGCGCAAACCAAGGCTGAGCTCACGGTTGAAATCATGGGCAACCAGGGCCTGGGCTGGGAGGGGGAACAGTTTTCCCAGACTGAATTGAACAGCGTGCGTGAGTGGCTCTCGGGTAAAGCTATCTCCATCTATGGTGGCTCGTTCGAAGTACAGAACAACATTATCTCCAAAAACATTCTGGGCTTACCGGAAACCACGCAGAAAGGTTGATCCTGAACGCCACAATTTATGCCAATAAGAGGACACCTATTCCATGGCAGCATTAACTGAAGAACAGTCTCTGATCAGAGATCAGGCAAAATCCTGGGCCGGCGCGGAAGCCCCGGTGCAGAAGTTTCGCGAAATGCGCGATGCAGCAACAGAGCAAAGATACACGCCGGCCACCTGGCAGAGTATGGTGGAAATGGGTTGGACCGGTATTTTGATCCCCGAAGAATACGGCGGTTCGAATCTGGGCTTTTTAACGTTCGGTGTTGTACTTGAAGAGCTGGGCCGCCAACTCACTGCTTCGCCATTGTTTGCATCAGCGCTGGTGGGTGCGTCTGCAGTCTTGTTGGGCGGCAACCGGGAGCAGCAGCAGGCACTGTTGCCCGGTATCGTCGATGGCAGCGAAATACTTACCCTGGCGGTGGATGAATCGCCGCGGCACGCACCCCTGCAGACTACACTGCAAGCGACCAGTACAGAGGCTGGATTTGTTTTGAATGGGCACAAAACCTTTGTGCTCGAGGGGTTGGCCGCCACACAACTGGTGGTGGTGGCGCGTACTGCCGGTGCCCCAGGTGATGCAGATGGCCTGAGCCTGCTGCTTGTGCCGACCGCAGCTGCAGGGGTCAACCGCGATGCGTTGTCCACTGTCGACAGCCGCGGTTATGCCAACATTTCCTTCACTGATGTTGAAGTACCGTCCGCAGCGTTGCTGGGTGAACTGAATGATGGTTACGCTCTGCTGCAGCCGCTGTTAGACCGTGCTGTAGCCGGCCTCAGCGCGGACATGTTGGGCACCGCTGCACAGGCGTTTGACATGACTCTGGAATATCTGAAAACGCGCGAACAGTTTGGTCGTGTCATTGGCTCATTTCAGGCGCTGGGGCATCGGGCCGCCACTTTGTATTCCGGCTTGGAATTGTCACGCTCCTGTGCAGAAGCAGCGCTGCAAGCTTTGGACGCGCAGAGTGACGATACGCCCCAGTTGTGTGCGCTGGCCAAGTGTAAGGTCGGGGACTATCTGCACGAAATGTCTAACCAGCTGATTCAGATTCATGGCGGTATCGGGATGACGGATGAGTTTGATGCGGGTTTTTATCTGAAGCGCGCGCGGGTTCTGGCAGCGACATACGGCAATCAGGCGTTCCATCGCGACCGTTATGCAACACTGCTGGGCTTTTAGTACCGCGTACTTACCGAAAAACGCAAAAACAGGCACAGACACGAGGAAACAATATGCTCTGGCGTAACAAACTGGTCGATACTCAGGTGTTTGAAAAGGAAACAGGCTGGCAGTTTAAACCCGAAGGGGCTTGCAAGGGTGAAGTCTGTATCCCCTTAAGCAATCCACCGGGTGATCAAGTTGATGTGGTGAAAATTGCCGGGCAGCTGGGGCTGCCTGTGGTGAGTGACGAAACCCATAGCCTCATTGCTGTAGGGCCGGAGGCGATCGGCGCTCGCGCTCTGACCACCGCCGCGGCACCTCACTTACAACTCCCGGATCTATCAGGCGCCCCCTTTGATCTGGCCAGCTTGCGTGGCAACAAGGTGGTGGTTTATGCCTGGGCCCCTTACTGAGGCTGCGCCAATGATCTGCCCGTGTGGCAGACACTGCGCAACTCGCTGAGGCAGATAACGCCAAACTTTGAGTTGGTGACGGTGGGCCTGGATACGCTGGGCGCTGAAGGCTGCCGGCCTTATATTGAGGCGGCCCAGCCTGAGCATCCGGCCTTGTTGGATCAGCACCACGTGCTGGCGGAGAAGTTTGGCGTTATCAACATACCCAGCGCCATCTGGATTGACGAGCAGGGCATGATTGTGCGCCCCGCGGAAGCAGCACCTGCTCCCTTGGTAACGACAGACGTGCATACAGACACCCAGGCGCCAGAGCCAGCTGCTGAGCCGCCTCCTGTGATGCCAGAGCGTTTTATGCAGATGATGGGTGAAGCGGCCAAGATCCAGAGTGACCCGGAAAACTATCACGCCGCTTTGCGCGACTGGGTGCAGCACGGGGCTGCCAGTCGCTATGCGCTGTCACCCGAGCAGGTGATTACCCGTTCACGGCCGCGCGACGCAGACAAGTCGCTGGGGCATGCCCACTTTGAACTGGCCAGCGCATTGGAGCTTGCCGGGGCGCATGAGCGGGCCGTTGAGCACTTTAAGCAGGCCCACGCGCTGGTGCCGGAAAGCTGGACTTTCAGGCGTCAAGCGTGGTCTTTAGAGGATAGCGGCATTGAAGGTCCGCTGGCGAGGTTCTGGCAGGGCCCTCGCGATGATGATCCTGAAGCCTGGCCTTATGCCGGCGATTGGCTCAGTGATGTGCAGGCTGAGGGAGCTGAAAATTACAGTGAGCCCTGGCAACCCTGATACGTTGCAGATTGTCCGGCTGGACGCGTCAGACGCGCCGTTGATCGTCGCGTGCTTTCAGTCAGTGTACGGCGATACGTATGCGCACACGCAGTTTTATGACGCCGCGGAACTTCAGCGTCAGCTGAACTTGGGACAGCTGCGCAGCGTCGGGGCCAAAAGCGCGACAGGGGAACTGCTCGCGCATATGGCCATGACATTGTCTGTTGACACGGGCGATCAAGCGACGGGGTCGGCGCTCCCGCCCGCGCTTGCCAGTCGCACGTGTGTTGAAATGGGCAATACCGTGGTGACCCCGGCGGCTCGCGGCGGGGGTATTGCCTGGCGGGTTGGCGCTGAACTGCAGAACTGGGCGGTGGAGCTGGGGTACCGGGGTTTTCTGCATTATCCCACCACCGACCATGAAATCATGCAGAGGCAGTCGGTCCAGAACGGTTTTGAGACGGGCTTGATGCTTGGCTATATACCCGCGGATACCGACGGACAGGTGCAGCAAAAACAGGCCGCCTTACGCAATGCGGCAACAATTGTATATCAGCCTATCGGTGAGTTAACTGCAGAGTCCACGCCGGCTTTCCTGCCTGACCCATGGGCAGAGCTGCTGCAGGAACTGGCTGTGATCAGCGGCTTGCGTCGTCAATGGCAAACTCCCTCGGGGGTTGTCGCCGCGCCATCCCGCCTGCAGGCTAATCATCATAAGCGCCGCGCTCTGGGCAGACTGCGCATCATTACGGTAGGGCATGACTTTGCCCCTTTACTGGATGATTTTGCGGCCACCTCAGCGCTGTGCCATCAGTTGGACTTTGCTATGACAGATCCTGGGATATCGGTGGGTCTCAGCCTGGCCCGCCAGCAGGGCTTTTGCTTCTGTGGGTGGCTGCCGGGGCTGTACGGCCACGATGTATTGCGCCTGCAGAAGTTCCATCGTGCTCAAACGAATCTGTTGCCGCAATTGGCTAATCCCCAGGCACAGCGCCTGTTGGCGATCATTCAGGACGAACTTGCTGCTTGAGGGTCGCTGGGAGGATTGGTGGGCGGATTGGCGGGCGGATTGGTTGAAAGATCCGCCGACTTGTCTCGCTTGAACAGCCCAGCCAGATCTTCCAGGATCAGATAACCAGAGGGTACGACCAGCAGTGTCACCACCGTGGCAAACAAAACACCGAACGAGAGTGAGACTGCCATAGGGACCAGAAACTGCGCCTGAACACTTTTGTTTAACATCAGAGGCGACAAGCCGATAAACGTGGTTAGAGACGTCAGCAGGATCGGACGGCAGCGGGATACAGCAGAATGGATGACCGCCTCAAACATGGATTCACCCTCCTGGCGGCGGTGATTCACCGAGTGCACCAGCACCAGGCTGGAGTTAACGACAACCCCGGAGGCCGCCACCACACCCAGAATTGACATCATGGCCAGACCGGAAACGTAACCCAGATTTTTCATGATGAGGTGCCCCCAGATGGCGCCAACAAAGGCAAAGGGAATAACACTCATGATGATCAGCGGCATCAGATAAGAGCGCAACGGGATGGCCAGCAGTGCAAAGATGACAAACATGGCCAGCAGGTACAACGGACCCAGGCTGGCGATAGATTCACTTTGGTCAGCCTGAGCACCTTCCAGACGGTAGCTGACGCGTGGGTAAGCGGCCATGATTTCCTGGATCGGGCCGGCGCGTAGGTCTGCCAGCACTTCGTTGGCGGTAATCTGGGTTCGATCTACATCAGCAATCACATTAACGACACGCCGCGAGTCCGAACGCCTGATGGTCGAAAAGCCGCGCCCCAGCTCGGCTTCCGCGACGGTGGCGAACGGTACCTCAGAGCCCGCCGGCGTGCGGATGCGCATGGTGTCTAGTGCGCTCAGCGTGCTGCGTTCAGCCTGGGTGTAACGCACCATAACCCTGACATCATCCCGCCCGCGCTGAATACGCTGGGCTTCTTCGCCGTAAAACGCCTGGCGGACCTGACGCGCGAGATCGCCCAGAGACAGGCCGAGTGCTTCGCCGGAGGGTAATATGGATAACTTCAGTTCCTGCTTACCGGAACGGAAAGAATCAGTGATATCCAGAACGCCTGGGTATTCGGCCAGTTTCAGGCGCAGTTGCTCAGCGAGAACCCGCAGTTCGTCAACATTGTCTCCCTCCAGCTGGATGTCGATGTCGTTGCCGGCGGTGAACAGGGAAGAGTTGAACTTCAGCTCCACCGCGTCCGCCACGGGTCCGTTTAATTCGCGCCACAGGTCGGCAACCTCACGGGTGGCAATGTCTCTGGTTTCACTGGGTGTGAGTTGCAGTACAACTTCCCCCAAATGACTGTTGGCAGTGCTGGCGGTGCCTGCGGAGGCGCTGGGTGGACCATTGTTGGCACTGGGTTGATCACCCAGTGCCGCCATGATATGCATGACCGGCGGCGCTTGTTGATAGCGTTGGTTCAGTTGTTGTTTGACACCACGGGCGGAGGCTTCGAGCTGTTTGACCGCCGCGTCGGTCACCTCCGCACTGGTACCCAGTGGCATGGTGAGTTTGGCGATGACCTGATCCGACGCCAGGGGCGGGAAAAAGGAGAAGGGCAGCCGCCCGCTGGCAACAATCGCAATGGCCGACATGAGGGCAACCACGGCCAGGGCAGCGGTGACATAGCGTGCGCCCAGGGCCAGCTCGACCAGCGCGCGGAATTTGTGTTCGATGAAGTGTTTCAAGCCCTTGGCAAACGCCGCCTGGACTCGGATGACCCGTTCAGCGAGCCACGCTAACCACCCGGCATAGTACAAAGCCAGAACCACGGCAAAAGCTGCAATGGCCAACGCGATGTAAGAGCGCAGGTCCCAGGCGAAACCCAGCAGGGCAATCCCGATGATCGGGACCAGCATAAGCCCAACCTCACCGGCGGGAGTGCTGACGCTAGTGTGGCCCAGGTGCGAAGGCAGGACCATCTGGGACTCAATCAGGGAAAAAACCAGGCAGCAGATGACCGTGGTGGCGATTACCCCCATCACCTGGCCCATAAATCCCACGCCGAACGTAAGCGGCAGGAACGCGGCAACGGTGGTCAGCACGCCAAAGGTGACCGGCACGGTGACCCGCTGGGCGCCTTCAATAGCACCGGCCAGTTGGCCCATACCTTCCTGATGCCGCGAATGGACGTTTTCCCCCACCACAATGGCGTCATCCACCAGTATGCCCAGAACCAGAATGAATCCGAACAGAGAAATGGCGTCAATCGATAGTCCCATCACGTTGGCCAGGAATATGGCGCCCAGAAAGGCGACGGGCACTCCTGCGCTGACCCAGAAAGCCAGGCGCGGACGCAGGAACAACGCCAGCAGGATCAGTACCATCAGAAACCCCTGACGACCGCTATCCATCAGCGTGCTCAGACGGTCTTCGAGGATGACTGAATCGTCGTTCCATATGGTCAGCTCAACACCCTCCGGTACCCGCTGTTCAGCGGTGCGCACGTATTCTTTCACTGCTGCGCTGATGACTTGCAGATCCTGCTGACCAATGCGCGAGACGCGGATCAGGGCTGCCGGTTTGCCGTTAAAGCGCAGCAATTGATCGGTATCAGCAAATCCGTCCACAATTGTGGCCACATCTTTCAGGTACAGTCGGGTACCGTCATTGCGGGTGGTCACCACCAGGTTTGCATAATCCTGGCCCCAGTAGGCCTGTCCCTTGGTGCGCAACAGAATTTCACCGGCTTCGGTTTTAATAGAGCCGCCAGGCAGATCCAGCGAACCGCGGCGGACAGCGTTGGCCACCTGATCAAACGTCAGGCCGTTGCGCCGCAGCGATACCTCGGAAACTTCGATTGAGATCTCGTAAGGTCGGGTATTGGCCAGGGTCGCTTG
>JBCCUW010000058.1:0-14419 GCA_039196385.1 Pseudomonadota bacterium | reverse complement strand
CAAACCGCACATAACGTTCGCTGTTCTGCTCACCAAAGTCTTCACCCGGGGTCACGGCGACCTGGAACTCATCAAGCAGGCGCCAACAGAAATCACGGCTGTGCATGCCCGTGTGAGATACATCCACATACGCATAGAACGCACCATCCGGTTCCACGGGTATGCGAAAGCCCATTGCGCGCAGGCCGTCCATCAGCAAGCGCGCGCGTTGACGAAAAGCCTGCGCACGGCTTTCGTGAATCTGCATGGCTTCATCCGTAAACGCGGCCAGGGCTGCATACTGCGCCGGGGTGCTGGGCGAGATAAACAGGTTCTGGGCCAGTCGCGTCACCGCATCTACTGCCGCTGCTGGGACCACCAGCCACCCCAGGCGCCAACCGGTCATGCCGAAGTACTTAGAAAAGCTATTCAGTACATAGAGCGAGTCGTTGATCTGCAAACCGCTGCGATACTCGGGAGACGCACCACGCTCACCTTCCGGCCAGGCATGCAGCCCCTGGTAAATTTCATCAAGAATCAGGAAACCCTGGCGCTGAGCCAGTGCCGCACAGATCTCCCGCAGCTGCGCCGCTGGCAACATGGTCCCGGTCGGGTTGGCCGGGGACGCCAGCAGCGCCCCTCGTGTTCGATCGGTCCAGGCATCCAGCAGATCCTGGGCCTGTGGTTGAAAGCGCTGGTTAGCACCAACGGCAACCGCTCTGGGCACGGCACCGACCAGATGTGCAAAAACCTCGTTACAGGGATAACCCGGATCCGTGATGAGCAGTTCGTCCCGGGGGTTCAACAACAACGCGCTGAGCAAGGTCAGACCGCCGCTGGCGCCACTGGTGACGATAATGCGTTCCGGATCGACGCTGATATCCAGGTCGCGATAGTAGCTGGCAATAGCGGCCCGCAAAGCTGGAATACCCGTCGCCGCCGTATACTTGGTGTGACCGTCGCGCAGTGCCTGCTGCGCCGCGGCCAGAACCGGAGCAGCAGTGGCAAAATCAGGTTCACCAACCTGCAAATGGACAACGCGATGGCCCTCCGCCTCCAATTCGGCAGCGCGCGCCAGTACCTCCATGACCCGAAAGGGTTGAATCTCATTAATACGATCAGCAAACATAAGTGTCGTATACCAGCCCGCTACGCCGGCCACAAGCTGGGAACACCAGGAGACCCCGCAAACAGCACACAGCTGCCGCAAAAACGGGGTCAGCAGCGCCGCTGGGGCAGGATAAATCGTCACACAATGTTCGGAAAATTGCGGTGGTTTTCCGGATTACGTTCTGGTAGTTTACGCGCCCTTCGTATTCCCGGGTGCTCATTTACCCGTCGGTTAAGGATGATTCATGCCAGCGAAATCGAAAACTTCAGCCAAGAAAACGCCAACCAAAAAAGCCGCCTCCAAAACCAGCAAGGCCGCCGCAGCCGATTCACAATTTCGAAACTTCACCCCCTACCAGCCCAAGAAGTCCGAAAAGTACATGAACGAGGCGCAGCTTGCGCATTTCAAAAGCATCCTGACGAACTGGCGCATTGAGTTGATGGAAGAAGTTGATCGCACCGTTCATCACATGCAGGACGAAGCGGCTAACTTTCCTGACCCCGCGGACCGGGCCACTCAGGAGGAAGAATTCAGCATTGAGCTGCGTACGCGCGACCGCGAGCGCAAACTGATTAAGAAGATAGATCAGACCATCGACCGCGTGGATCAGGATGATTACGGCTACTGCGACACCTGTGGTATCGAAATTGGCCTGCGGCGTCTGGAAGCGCGCCCCACCGCAACGCAGTGTGTGGACTGTAAATCACTGGACGAAATCAAAGAGCGCCAGATTCACGGCTAACCTGCAGCGGGTTGCGCAAAGTGCTTAAAGGGCGTTTTGCACCCTCTCCAACAGGGCCTCTGCATATGGGGTCGCTACTCTCGGCGCTGGCAAGCTATCTGGACATTAAACAGCGGGGCGGCGAATGGCTTGTCAGAATAGACGATCTTGACCCTCCGCGGCAGGACCCACACGCCATCCCAACCATTCTCGCAAGTCTCAACGCCCACGGTTTAATACCGGATCAACGAGTCGATTATCAGAGCACACATCAACAACGCTACGCAGCGGCGTGGGAAAGGCTGCAGGGCGAACTGTTTTACTGCAACTGTCCACGCAAGCAGATCGCAAAATTTGCCACCTACCCAGGGCATTGTTACGCATTTACCAACCCTCGACCGGACTGCGCAGTGCGCATCCGTATTCGCGAGGTTGAAGCGCATATCGAGTACAGTGATGGCGTAGCCGGCGAGCAACGCACCAATCTGCTTACCGCATATGGCGACTTTATCGTCAAACGGCGTGACGAGCTGTGGGCTTACAACTTCGCCACCGCAGTAGACGACGGGTCCGATTTCACCGACGTTTTGCGTGGCCAGGATCTGGCCCGGGTCACCGCCCCACAGCTGTACGTGATGGACCGACTCGCATTAACGCGTCCCAGCTACTGCCACATCCCGGTGTTGTGTTACCCGGATGGCACAAAATTGTCCAAACAAACCGCAGCGCCCGCGCTGAACGACAGCCAGCCCACCGCCAACCTGCGTCAGGCGCTGGCATTGTTAGGTCAGCAACCGCCCACAGAACCAGGATGGCAGGTCGCGCAGTGGCTGACCTGGGGCCTGCAACACTGGCGTCGCGCCGCTATTCCACCGCAACTTGCACCATTCCAGGCAAATGGCTGAAAGTGCTCGCCAGGCCCTTGGTTAAGCCATCCCCGCTGCGCGCGAAGCCGGTGTTTTTCCAGGGGCCAGATGAGGTAATATGAGCCGCCATGACAGAAGTATTGCTGATTGATGGCCTGGAGGAGCGCGGGTCAAAGCTAGCACAGCTACTTACCAAACAGGGTAAGGAAACCCACCATCAAACAAGCCTGCCTGGCATTTCGGAGCTGCGCGCTTGCGCCTGTCTTGTCTGCACAGATGAGCTGATCGACAGTCATCTCAGCCAATACGCAGAACAACTCCCGGTCATTGTGCTGGCCGAGCCCGGCAGCATTCGCGCCGCTGTTTCCAGCATCAAAAGAGGTGCAGCAGACTACCTGCCCTGGCCGGTAGAAGCGGAAGAGCTGGTGGCCGCGATCGAACGCGCCGCAGCCAACAATATTCTAACCCCGCAGCAGACGCTGCAGCAGTTTCCCATGATCGGCTCATCCAGCCTGATGGTGCAGCTGAAACAGAATATCGCGAAGGTTGCACCTACCCAATCTACCGTACTCATCCTTGGCCAGTCCGGGACCGGCAAAGAATTAGTAGCCCGGGCAATACACGCGGGCAGCAGCCGCGCGGCAGCGCCACTGATATCAATTAATTGCGCAACAGTGCCACACAATCTGATCGAAGCTGAGCTGTTTGGCCTGGAACAATTCGAATCTCCCCAGGGTACCCACCGCGGGTTGGTGGACGCCGCTGAAGGAGGCACCCTGTTCCTAGACGAAGTGGGTGAACTGCCATTGGCGGCCCAGGCGCGCCTGTTGCGCGTGGTTCAGGGTGAAAACCGCAGGGTGGGCAGCTCCGCAACCCATGCCGTGGATGTTCGCGTCATCGCTGCGACACATCGCAATCTGGCTCAGCTCACGACCTCCGGACAATTCCGTGAAGACCTGTTTTACCGGCTGAACGTGGTGTGTTTCGATCTACCCCCTTTGCAACAACGTCAGGGTGATGTGTTGGAGATCGCCGATTGGCTGTTGCAACGCACCGCGAACCGCATGAACAAAGAGGGCCTCAGTTTTGCTAGTGACGCTACCGACATCATGGCCAGGTATCACTGGCCGGGCAACGTCAGGGAACTGGAAAATGCTGTAGAGCGCGCGGTGATCCTGAGCGATAACAACACCAGCATCAGCGCCGAGCTCCTTGCCATTGAACCAAATACGGAAGCCGGCGCCCCCCCTGATGTGGCCATGGATCCGGATCAGACCTCACTGGAGGACTATTTTGTGCGCTTTGTGCTGGACAACCAGGACCAGTTGACCGAAACCGAACTGGCCGAGAAACTGGGCATCAGCCGCAAGAGCTTGTGGGAACGGCGCCAAAGGCTCAGTATTCCCAGACGCAAGACACGCAAACGAGGGCCACGGCGGGATGCCAAAGCGGATCTCGAAGACCGCATGGACTAACCATGACACAAACGCATGTAACCAATGAATCCAATACGATGAAATACGCATAGTGCCTGCCGTTTCTCCCACCCGGGTCAGTAGCCACAACATCTCTGCCGAAGATCTGGACAAGCACGCGCTGGATGTCATCGACAAACTCAATGATGCAGGTTTTGATGCGTACCTGGTCGGTGGATGCGTGCGCGACGCTCTGTGCGGTGTGAAACCCAAAGATTTTGACGTCGCCACCAATGCCAAACCTGAAGAAGTGCGCAGCCTGTTTCGTCGCTCCAGGCTGGTCGGCCGACGTTTTCCCATTGCGCATGTGCGCTACGGCCGCAACCTGATTGAAGTCTCTACCTTCCGACAGGGCCAGCACGACAGTCTGGAAACCAACGCCCAGGGGTTGATTGTAAAAGATCATGCCTTCGGCACCATGGCGGATGACGCGTTTCGCAGAGACTTCAGCATCAACGCGCTCTACTACGATGTCAGCAGCAACGAAATCATCGACTATGTGGGCGGTATTGCTGACGTCGAAGCCAAACGCCTGCGCTTCATTGGCGACCCTCAGGAGCGTCTCGCGGAAGATCCGGTGCGCCTGCTGCGCGCCATGCGCTTCGCTGCCAAGCTGGACTTTACCATCGACCCCAATATCCTTGACCATGCTGAGGACACCGCCGAGCGACTGGAGGAAATTCCCAGGGCGCGCCTTTTCGACGAATTCCTTAAGCTGTTTCTGACCGGGCACGCCGCCCAGGTATGGCTGGGCATCAAAGATACGCCCTTGGTGCGCAGTTTGTTCCCCAGCTGCAACCCCGACAGCCCCCTGGTCCTGGACGCTATGCGCAATACTGATGACCGCATTGCTCAAGACATGCCGGTCACCCCGGGCTTCCTCATCGCCGTGCTGTTGTGGGACGATTTTCAGGCGCGCGTCCAGGAACACAATCCAGAGGCCAAACCGGGCCCAATGTACGACCTCGCCATGGACACTTTTGCTGTCCAACAGCAGCACATCTCGCTGCCCCGGCGCTTTACCATGTTTGCCCGTGAAACCTGGCAACTGCAGACGCGGTTGGAGTCAAGACAACCCCGACACATCGGTCGCACAATCAGCCACAAGCGATTTCGTGCAGCTTACGACTTTCTGGTACTGCGCGGTGCTTACGACAGCCAGCTGGAATCCACCGCGCAATGGTGGCTGGCGTTTCAGGACGCAGATCAGGAGCATCGCAAGCAGATGATTGACGCGTTACCTAAGGGCGGTGGTAAGCGCAAACGGCGCAGAAAAAAGAGCAGCGGACCACCTGCGAATCAATTTGGCTCGGATTACAATTCCGGGTTCAACAAGTAGGCCAGTCTGGACATGAGTGCCGCAGCAGCAAGCGAGTTTGATACCCCGGGCCACATCATCCGCAAGGTCAGCCAGGCTGCTGATCGCAACGCCATCCCGCGCTATATTGCTGTCGAGGGCCCCATCGGTGTGGGTAAAACCACGCTAGCCCAGCGCATTGCACAAGCGCTGCGCTATCCTCTGATGCTGGAACCTGTCACCGAGAACCCCTTTCTCGACCGCTTCTACGCGGAAGGCCATCGCCACGCCCTTCCCACCCAGCTGTTTTTTCTTCTGCATCGCGCCAGGCAGATTGCAGACCTCCCCACAAATGATTTGTTAGGACCCAATCTGGTGGCAGATTTCCTGGTCGAAAAAGATGCCCTGTTTGCTGAGCTGACGCTGGACGAAGAAGAGTTCAGTCTGTATCAGCAGATTCACGCGAATCTGGACATCAGCGCGCCAAACCCCGATCTGGTGATTTACCTGCAGGCCCCGGTCAGCGTTTTGCAACAACGCATTCAGCGGCGCGGCATCGACTTTGAGCAGCAGATTGATCTGGACTATCTCACGACTCTGGCCAACCGCTACACGGAGTTTTTCCACTACTACACAGCCGCGCCCCTGCTGATCGTTAACGCCGCAGAAATCGATTTCTCCAACAACGACAACCACTTTGAGGCCCTGCTCGACCGCATGTTCAGTATGGACGGCACACGCCAGTTCTTTAACCCGAACCCCACCCTGCTGTAGCAGCAAGGGGCGCATGAGTAAGTGTGGTGCCCATCACAGAATTCAATAATCGCAGTCGATTTATGCACCCTGGCATAGGCATACGCAATTCAGCAGGTAAACTGATTCCAGTAAGCGTGCCCAGCAGATTCATTGCAAAAAAACGGATGTTTTCATGCTCATAGCCCACTCCGCGCAAAAACTCAGTCAAGAACTCGACAGCCTGCGGCTGCGCGCTGGCCAACGCCGTTGTGTCTCCATGGTGACCACCAAGGGCGGATTTCACGATGGCCACGGTGCAGTGATGAACGCCGCCAAAACCCTCAGCGACGTTGTTGTGGTGGTGATTGCGCCGGGCGCCCTGGAGCGCCACGACACCGTGATCAGCGCACCGGAGTTTCAGGACATTGGCTATGTGGAACAACACGAAGTCGACCTGCTGTTTCTGCCCGGCGAAGAAGAGCTGTTCCCGCTTGGTTACGACCACACCAGCATGGTCCATCTGCCGGCAGCAGATAATCCCCTGAACGCAGATCCCTACAGACTGACTCTGCACTTGAAACTGATTAACCTGGTGCAACCGGATATTGTTTTGTGGGGCGAAAAAAACTTCGTTGAGTATCACCAGGTACGTCGGATGGTGACCGATCTCGATATCCGTACCCAGGTGCAGTGCGTACCCACCATCCGCCACGCAGACGGCACCGTGGTCAGCAGCGAATTTGAGCACCTGGATGCTGACACCCAGGCCGTGGTGCCCATCCTATACGAGACACTGCAAAACACTGCCCACGCGATCAGAACCGGCGCGCGCAATTACAACAAAATTGAAAACACCGCGCGGCTGGCATTACGCGAAGCGGGATTTGAAATCCAACGTTTCTGTATTCTGGACGAAGCACATCTGCAACCTGCTGACGCACAGACGGCCACCTTCCGCATATTGGGCGAAGTCAGCCTTGGCGACCTGCATCTTTCAGACAGTATCGGCTGCACGCTATGAGTATTACCGCACTGCCGGCCTGGCAGGCCCTGGCAACCCAAGCCAAGGTAATCAATCAACAACCCCTGGCAAATCAACTCAATGGCACAGACCGCAATCGCCAACTCCAGCTTAAGCTGGGCGATTGTTACTTTGATTTTTCCAAACAACGGGTCGATCTGGCTGTACTTGCTCAGCTGACAGAGCTGGCCAAGGCCACTGACATAGCTGGCAAAGCCAGGCAGATGTTGCAGGGTGCTGAGATCAATACCAGCGAAAAACGGGCCGTGTTACATACTGCTCTACGCGGCGGCGCTGCACCCGACCCGACCATCGACGCGGCGGTGGAGGAAGTGCAGCAGCGGATGCTGAAGCTGGCAGAACAGATCCGCAGCGGCACCTGGCGGGGTTGCAGCGGTAAAGCCATCACCGACGTTGTCCACATCGGCATTGGCGGCTCACATCTGGGCCCGGAGCTCGCCGTAACCGCCCTGCGCGACCACCACAACTCTCATTTGCGCCTGCACTTTCTGGCCAATATTGACGCCAACAACCTGCATCGCTGCCTGGTTGGCCTGAACCCGGAAACAACGCTGTTTATCGTTGCGTCCAAATCGTTCGGCACGCTGGAGACCAAACTGAACGCAATAAGCGCGCGTTCGTGGTTTATCGAACGCACCAAAGCGCTGGACGAACTGTCCAGACATTTTATCGGGGTCACCAGCAACGTCCCTGCCGCCATCGAATTCGGGCTGGCCGAGGAAAACCTGCTACCGATGTGGGATTGGGTCGGCGGCCGGTATTCGCTGTGGTCTGCGGTAGGCCTGCCCGTACTGCTCGCGGTCGGCGAGGATAAGTTTCTGGAGTTTCTAGAAGGTGCGCGCCTGGTAGACGAGCACTTCAGCAAACAGCCGCCTGCCACCAATATCCCCATGCTCAGCGCGTTGCTGGCCACCTGGAACTACAACTTTCTGGGCGCCGGCAGTCTGGCGGTACTCAGTTACGACGAACGCCTGGCACTGCTGCCGGACTATCTACAGCAGTTGGAGATGGAAAGTAATGGCAAGTCAGTGACCATTGAAGGCCAGCCGGTGGACTATCACACCATGCCGATTTTGTGGGGAGGTGTAGGGACTAACGGCCAACATGCCTACCATCAGCTCCTGCATCAGGGCACACGCGCTTTTTCCGCAGATTTCATTACCGTGGCCCAGGACGACCGTCGGATGTCGAACCATCACGATTGGCTGCTGGCCAATGCACTTGGTCAGAGCCAGGCCATGGCGGTCGGTTACCAGGCGAACGCGACGGAGCCCCATCGCGAGGTACCGGGGAACCACCCCAGCACCACCATTGTGCTGGACAGCGTGAGCCCGGCGGCGCTGGGTACGCTGCTGGCCGTCTACGAGCACAAGGTGTTTTGCCAAGGGGCAATCTGGAATATAAACTCCTTTGATCAATGGGGAGTAGAACTGGGCAAACAACTCGCTGTGCCCATCTACGAGCAGTTAGCTGAAGGCGCATTCGGGCAATCTCAAGACGCTGCCACCCAGGACCTGATCGACTATCTCAGGTCAAAATAAAAGCAACTAACCGTTTCTTGAGAAACGCATGAGGAGGGTGGCGAAGTGAGCCAGGTATATCCTGTTCCCACAGCAACTGCACAGCGCAGTTACATCGACAATGAAAAATATCTGGCGATGTATCAGCAATCCATTGACGAGCCCGACACTTTCTGGAGCGAGCAAGCTGAAACCTTTCTGCAATGGCACTCACCCTGGCATACCGTGTCTGAGGCGGATCTGCACAACGGGCACATAAAATGGTTCGACGGCGGTACCCTGAACGTCACCGAAAACTGTATTGACCGACATCTGCCTGCACGCGCTGATCAGACCGCCATCATCTGGGAAGGTGACGACCCGAATGATGCCAGCCACATTACCTATCAAGAGCTGGCGGACGCGGTCGGCAAGTTGGCCAACGGATTGCGTCAACGCGGTGTTAAGAAAGGTGACCGGGTGTGCATCTACATGCCCATGATTCCGGAGGCGGCTTATGCCATGTTGGCCTGCGCGCGCATCGGCGCCGTTCATAGCGTCGTGTTCGGCGGCTTTTCACCACAATCTCTTCAGGACCGCATTCTCGATTCGGATTGCCAGACGGTCATTACCGCAGACGAGGGAGTTCGCGGCGGTAAACCCATTCCGCTCAAAGCGAATACCGAAGCCGCCCTGGCCGGCTGCCCTAACGTGCATACGGTGGTCACAGTGCGCCGCACCGGCGCAGAAGTGGCGTGGCAACCTGAGCGCGATGTCTGGTACGACGAGCTCGTGGCAGAGCAGTCTCCGGATGCCCCCGCTGAGGTCATGGCCGCTGAAGATCCGCTGTTCATTCTGTATACCTCCGGCTCTACAGGCAAACCCAAGGGCGTGCAGCATGGTTCAGCCGGCTACCTGCTACAAGCCTCCATGACCCATAAATACGTGTTTGATTACCACGACGGTGACATTTACTGGTGCACGGCTGATGTCGGCTGGATTACCGGCCACTCGTATATTGTTTACGGGCCACTGGCCAACGGTGCCACCACCCTGATGTTCGAAGGCGTACCCACCTATCCAGATGCATCCCGCTTCTGGCAGGTCATCGACAAGCATCAGGTAAACATATTTTATACCGCACCAACAGCGCTGCGTCAGTTGATGAGCCAGGGTGATGAATTTGTCAACAACACATCGCGCAGCTCTTTACGCCTGTTGGGCTCTGTGGGAGAACCCATCAATCCCGAAGCCTGGAACTGGTATCACCAGGTGGTTGGTGATGCGCGCTGCCCCATCGTCGACACGTGGTGGCAGACCGAAACCGGAGGCATCATGATCACGCCGCTACCCGGCGCCACTGACCTTAAGCCCGGGTCAGCCACCCGCCCGTTTTTTGGCGTAAAGCCTGCGCTGATGGACGCGGATGGCAATCTGCTGGAAGACACCGAAGCATCCGGGAATCTGGTCATCACTGGGAGCTGGCCCGGTCAGATTCGCACCGTGTACGGCAATCATCAACGCGTGGTAGAAACTTACTACTCCACCTATCCAGGCTACTACTTTACCGGTGATGGCGCACGGCGCGATGCTGACGGCTACTACTGGATTACCGGGAGAGTGGATGATGTTCTGAACGTCTCCGGCCACCGCATCGGCACCGCCGAGGTAGAAAGCGCGCTGGTGTTACACCCTTCTGTGGCTGAAGCGGCTGTCGTCGGGTACCCCCACGATGTTAAGGGTGAAGGAATTTACGCCTACGTGACGCTCATGGTGGGTGACAACCGGGATCCGCAGACCTTGCAGCAGGAACTGGTAGATATGGTGCGAACTGAAATTGGTCCCATCGCCAAGCCGGATCTGCTGCAGTGGGCGCCCGGCTTACCGAAGACACGCTCCGGCAAAATCATGCGTCGCATACTGCGCAAAATTGCCGCAAACGAACTGGATAATCTGGGGGATACGTCCACACTGGCAGACCCCAGTGTGGTTGACGACCTGATCGCTAACCGCGAAAACAGATAGTCGGGAAACGACGCTGACGACAATTGTCGTCAGCGTTCTTTTCTGCTCAGATCAGATCAGGCTTCCGCCTGCTGGTCTGCTACTTCCTCTTCAGCATCTTCATCACGATACTTGCTGAGTTCTTTAATGGACAGTTTGATGCGGCCACGCTGATCTACATCCAGCACCACCACATCAACCTCTTCACCTTCTGTCAGATAGTCCGTGACGTTCTCCACCCGCTCTTCAGCAATCTGGGAGATATGTAACAAACCGTCCTTGCCGGGCAGAATGTTCACAAAAGCTCCGAAGTCAACAATCCGCTCTACCTTACCGTGGTAGATGCGGCCTACTTCGGCCTCTGCAACAATTTCCTGCACACGCGCCACAGCGGCGTTTTTCGCCTCGGCATTGGCAGCGTAGATGCGGACGTTGCCATCATCATCAATATCCACCTCAGCGCCGGTTTCCTCAACAATACCGCGGATGGTTGCACCGCCCTTGCCGATAATGTCGCGGATCTTATCCGGATGAACCTTGATATTCGTCATCGCAGGGGCGTTGTCAGACAGCTGCGGCCGTGACTCGCTGATCACCTTGTTCATTTCACCAAGGATGTGCAAACGGGCCTCATGTGCCTGCTGGAGTGCCGCTTCCATGATCTCTTCCGTGATGCCATCAATCTTGATGTCCATCTGCAGTGCGGTCACGCCGCTGGAAGAACCCGCGACTTTGAAGTCCATGTCGCCGAGGTGATCTTCATCACCGAGGATATCGGTCAACACGGCGTACTTGTTGCCTTCTTTCACCAGACCCATGGCAACACCGGCTACCGGCGTCTTCACCGGCACACCCGCGTCCATGAGCGCCAACGAAGTACCACAAACGCTGGCCATGGAACTGGAGCCGTTGGATTCAGTAATTTCGGAAACCACACGAATGGTGTAAGGAAAGTCTTCACCATCGGGCAAGGTCGCTTCGACCCCCCGTCGCGCCAGACGCCCGTGGCCAATTTCACGTCGCTGGGGACCGCGCATAAAACCTGCCTCGCCTACACTTTAGGGAGGAAAGTTGTAGTGCAACATGAACTGATCTTTAAACGTGCCTTCCAGCGCATCTACCATCGCAGCGTCACGCAAAGTGCCCAGTGTGGCAACCACAATCGCCTGGGTCTCACCTCGGGTAAACAAGGCAGAACCATGGGTCTTCGGCAGCACCCCAACTTCCACAGAAATGGGCCGAACCGTTTTCAGATCACGTCCGTCAATGCGTGCTTCGCCATTGATAACACGTTGACGGACCAGATTTTTTTCAACCTTGCCGAACATATCCGCCACTTCATCAGCACCGGGCGCATCATCTTCAGCAACAGCCAACTGCTCAACCACCTGGCGGCGCAGTTCACCAACCCGGGTCTGGCGCGCCATCTTGTCGCTGATGCGATAAGCTTCACCAAGATCAGTGCTGATCGCTTTTTCGACCGCGTCCAACAGGCTGTCATTGGTCGGCTCTGGCTGCCAGTCCCAAGCTGGCTTGCCAGCTTCCGCAGCGAGCTCTTTCACTGCGTTAATGATCACCTGCATCTCCTGGTGAGCAAACAGGACCGCACCCAGCATCTCGTCTTCGCTGAGTTCTTTGGCTTCCGACTCCACCATCAACACGGCACCTTCGGTGCCGGCGACGGTCATGTTCAGCTCTGATGTTTCAAGTGCTTCATAGCCGGGATTCAGCAGATAAGTGCCTTCGCGATAACCGACCCGCGCCGCGCCGATCGGCCCGGCAAAGGGAATACCCGAAATAGCCAGCGCCGCGGACGTACCGATCATGGATGCAATATCCGGATCCTGGTCTTTATCCGCTGACATCACCGTACAGACCACCTGCACTTCGTTCATGAACCCTTTCGGGAACAGGGGGCGAATGGGGCGGTCGATCAGACGACAAGTGAGCGTTTCTTTTTCACTGGGTCGCCCTTCACGACGGAAAAACCCGCCGGGGATTTTACCCGCAGCATAAGTCTTCTCTTGATAGTTCACGGTTAAAGGGAAAAAGTCCTGACCAGGGCGCGCACTTTTTGCGCCAACAACAGTGGTGAGTACCACCGTATCGCCCATGGTGACTACCACCGAACCGGTGGCTTGTTTGGCCACACGCCCGGTTTCTATCGAAACCTCATGGTCACCAAACTGAAATGTTTTTGTTACTGGGTTCAATCTATACCTCCAAATGCCCGCTTAACGACGTAATCCAAGTCGTTGAATCAATTCACTGTATCGGGTGACATCTTTACTTTTTAAATAATCCAATAGTTTGCGGCGCTGGTTAACCATACGAATCAAACCACGCCGCGAGTGGTGATCTTTGTGATGATCACGGAAATGTTCCTGTAGGGTGTTAATGTTGTGAGTCAGCAAGGCTACCTGTACTTCCGGAGACCCTGTGTCACCGTCTTCGAGTTGGTATTCCTTAACAATCTCTGCTTTTCGTTCGGCTGTTAACGCCATATCACTTTCTCCAATATGCAAATTTAAATTCGGGATTAACCGTGCATATTTACAGTTATCCCAGTCTGAATAGACATACGGCGGCTGGTTCTTTTTTTTCGTTCCTAACCAACCACCAACCTTCTGGGCGCAACCCGCCCATCGTCCAGCACTTCACCAACGCCAAGGAACTGCTTGTCCTCGCCGTTGCTGTCTTCGCTCAGGCGCACCCAACCACTGGTGGGCGCGTGAGGCACCTGTACCGGCTGACCCTGGCGTAAATAGAACGCCGTGGCGTCGGTTAACAGTACCTCCGGCCATTGACCTACCGCACTGGCAATAGGCCGTAAAAATTTATCCAGTGAGCCCTTGTCCCGCTCGCTGGCAAGAAAATCAAGGGTCACCATATCGTCTTCGTTAAAAGGTCCCGCACTGAGCCGGCGCAGACCAATCACATGGGCGCCTACGCCCAGACGCTGGCCCAGTTCTTCAGCGATGGTACGGATATAGGTCCCTTTGCTGCAGTGTAGTTCCAATTCCAGTTCATCACCGTCCATGCGGAGCAGTTCGTTGCTGAAGATGGAAATGCAGCGGGGCTCACGCTCCACTTCAATGCCCTGGCGCGCCAGCTTGTAGAGCGGCTGGCCATTGTGTTTCAGCGCTGAGTACATCGACGGGACCTGCTCTATATCGCCACGAAATTCCGGCAGTATCGCTTCCACATCCGCAGCACAGATATGTCCCGCATCAGCCTGTTGGATCACCTCACCATCTGCGTCACCGGTATCGGTAGCAACGCCAAGCTTGATCCGCGTCCAATAGCGTTTATCGGACGTCAAAAGATATTGGGAAAACTTGGTCGCTTCGCCAAAGCACAGCGGCAACACCCCGGTGGCCAGCGGATCAAGGCTTCCGGTATGCCCCACCTTCTGCGCACCAAACAGACGTTTCGCCTGCTGCACGGCATCGTTGCTGGATATGCCCAGGGGTTTGTCGAGCACAATAATGCCATTCACGCGACGACCTTTCCTGCGACGACCCATCAGCCGATATCTCCGGCACGTTCAGCAGGGGAGTCGGCATCCGCCGTATCGGCGTCGTCGTTGCGGGCATTCTGCTGCATCGCGGTATCGATCAGTTTTTCCAGCCGCGGTCCGCTCTGCACCAGTTCGTCATAGTGGAAACGCGGTTTAGGCGTGGTGCGCAT
>JBCCUW010000057.1:0-14425 GCA_039196385.1 Pseudomonadota bacterium | reverse complement strand
TTGCGGCAAAATTATTGTTCACGCAGGCGCGCTGTTATACCGTGTCCCGCAGCCTAAGAACTCAAGCAGGAAGCCCGCAATGACCAAAGCCGTTTCAATCATCGTCATGACCTTGATGCTCAGCGCATGCTGGAATGGAGAGAATGTCCATGTCCAATTGGGTGACGTGTCCTTCGGCCAGCAACTGATTGACCTGAAGCGGGCACTGGATGAAGACGCGATCAGCGAGCGGGAGTACGAGCGGGCCAAAGCCCGGCTGCTGGACATGGCCAGCCTGTGCGAAGACGCAGATGACGAGCATCGGGACCATCATCGGCACGAGGACGACGACGACGACGGTTTTAACTGGTTCTGAACTCAACCCACACAAGCCCGCCCACGGCATCTGGCCGTGAGCTTGCGCCAGCGCACGGATTGCGCAGCCCGCAGCAGAAAGCAATTGAACATTACTGCCAAACCCTCTATATGTGAGTCACCATGAGAAGCGCTATCACATCCCTGCTGCTGGTCATGACGATGACCGCATGCACCCAGATTAATCCACAACAACAGTACGCCGTGCCGGTGGCTGCGGTATTGGACCCAACCTCAGAACTGTACCAGCTGGAAACACTCGTCGTGCAGGGTTACCTGCGCTGTACAGATGATCTGACCCGACTTTACACGACCTACGACGAAGCCAGACGCGCTACCTTGCTGAACCTGATTACGGTAGTTCGCGAATCAGCAGAACCGGTCTGCCCGGCTGACGGTGAAGTTGAGTTGGCGCATTGCAGCTACCGCGGCACACTGGCACTGCCGGACGCTTACGGTGCGCCCCAGCTGATCACGGAGGAACTGCTCAACTGCACCAGCTTTGTTGAGGACAGTGAGTAACACCTACCAGCCCAGACCAGGTCTGGCGGGCAAACTTCAACAGATCAAACAATTTGGATTCTGGCGCACTTGCCTGGCCAGCCTGCTGGTTTTACCCCGCCGGTGGGTGGAATTTGAGATCTGTCAGGTCGCCTGGTCTCACAACATCAACGATTATGGCTGCCCGGAAGGTTTTGACATGCAGATGGTGCAGAGCCGTGAAGAATTTGCGCAATGGGCTGACGCCGCAACCCAGCGCAGTCACGAACGCGCATTTGCTTCGGGCGATATCTGTGTCGTCACGCTGCATGACAATCAGCTGGTGGGCTACAACTTCTACAGTTCCAGCGCCACGCCGGTGAATTCTCAGGTCAAGTTTCTGATCGGTGGGGCGTACACCTATTCTTACGGCGCCTTCACACATCCGGACTACCGGGGATTGGGTTTGTCACCCGCACGCTGGACATTTGCCCGTAACTGGCGCCTAAGCCAAGGGCGTAATCACCCCACCATTTACTATATTGCCTTGAACAACCTTGCCAGCCTCAGCTCCGGCTCGCAGGAACGCCGCCTAATTGGCTATACCGGTTACCTGCGCTTGCCTGTTCGTAAGCAGGGGGAACCACACACCTACTGCTTTCGCAGCCCAGGCTGCAAACGCAACCAGGTAGGATTTGTACGCGCCTGAGCGCGGCTATTCCGCTTCTTCAGTCTCTACGCTGTCCGGGTGCCAGGGAAAGTCTTCAGGCGCATTCAACGATACGCGGACAAACTGATTCCAGGCCTGCACCACTTCCGAGGCATTCTGCTGATGTGCCGCTGCAGCTGCACGATGCCATTCCATTTTGTCTGTCACGCAACGCCGGAACGTTTCCACCTCGTTCAGGAAAGCCTGCCAGCGCAGATCATCCTGCTCATTCTGAGGTCTGATCGGCGCAGTACAGTTGTGCACCACAGGCGCATTGACCACATCGGTGTGCGCCAGCACACCGGCGGGCGCCGTCAGCGCCAACAACAGTCCCAGCCAGGTGGCTTTTACTCTCATTTCTAAGGCCATCATAATTGTCTCTCTTTACACCCTGCAGCTGCATTGTTGAGCCATTTGCACGGATGATCTGTGCAGTTGCGCACTATTTGGACTTTGACGCGGTATTTGTCACGCGGAGGAATCGACATGTCAGAAAAATTCGACACACTATCTGACGAACTACAAGCATGGATAGCCGAGCAGCCCGTATTCTTTGTGGCCACCGCGGCACGTTCAGGCTCCGTGAATGTGTCTCCCAAGGGCCACGACAGCCTGCGCGTGCTGAACGAGCGCGAATTGCTGTGGCTGAACCTGACCGGCAGCGGCAACGAATCTGCTGCCCATCTGCTCGACTGTAACCGCATGACGTTGATGTGGTGCGCATTCGCCGGACCGCCGCGCATCCTGCGCGTGTATGGCACCGCGCAGGTCATCCACCCCAGGGATCCAGCGTGGCAAGCCTGCGCAGAACTCCTGCCGGCACCACTGGGTGCCCGTCAGTACTTCAAGGTTGCCATTGATCTGGTGCAGACATCTTGTGGCTACGCCGTGCCCCTGATGGACTACACTGAGGACCGCAAAGCCCTCACCCTGTGGGCAGACAAACGCGGTCCGGATGGGATCGAAACATACTGGCGCGACCGCAACCAGGTCAGTATCGACGGTCTCCCCACAGACATTCTGCCCGGTTAAATTGTCGTAAATTGATGCTGTCAACCTTGTCCCGCTCGGGCCGACGTAGGATGCTATGTTGCAGAAGAGCGGGAGCATTGAGAGGGAGCAATTGACCAACTACGACTACCTGATCGTTGGCGCGGGTTCTGCCGGGTGTGTGCTGGCCAATCGTCTGTCAGCAGACCCCAACAAAACGGTTTGTCTGCTGGAAGCTGGTGGCGGCAACCGCTCGCCCTTTCTGCATATTCCCGCAGGCTGGGCAATCAATTTCAACAATCCCCGAGTCGATTGGGGTTATACCACCAATCCCGAGCCGCAGCTGAATGAGCGCGCCATCTACTGGCCGCGCGGCAAAGTACTGGGCGGCTCCAGCGCCATTAACGGCATGATCTATATCCGCGGTGTGCCCCGGGACTATGCCGACTGGGCTCAGGCAGGAGCGGTGGGCTGGTCGTGGGAAGAGGTGTTGCCGTACTTTAAAAAAGCCGAACGCCAGCAGACGCACCAGGATGATCTGCACGGGCTGGACGGACCCCAACATGTCCAGGATGTGCGCGACAAGCGCCCCATACATGAGACCTTTCTGGCCGCCATGCAGGAAACGGGGATACCGCGCAATCCCGACTTTAACGGCGCCCAGCAGGCAGGTTGCGGATACTACCAATTCACTCAGCACAACGGCCGCCGCTGGAGTACCGCCACCGCCTATCTGGATCCGGTGCGTCAACGCTCGAATCTCACTGTGGAAACTCACGCCATGGCCGAGCGGATTATTTTCGCCGAACGCCGGGCTACCGGTGTGCAGATACGCCAGCGCGGCGCGACACGGGTCATCAACGCCAGACGCGTGGTGCTGTGCGGTGGCAGCATCAATTCTCCCCAATTGCTGGAACTGTCCGGCGTAGGCAACGGTGAACGCTTACACACCCTGGGTATCCCGGTGGTGCACAACGCACCGGACGTAGGGGAACACCTGCAGGACCATGTACTCTCCAAGGTGGTTTACGGCACCCACGCCGAGCAATCCATCAACCGCGAAGTCCAGGGCTGGCGGTTGCTGCCGACCGCGCTGCAATGGCTGCTGCGCCGGCAGGGTCCGCTGACCACGGGTTCAGCACCGGTGGGCGGCTTCTGGTATACCCGGGAAGGTCTGGAAGTACCCGACGTACAGATTCATTTTGCCTCTGGAGCGACCCTGTACAACAACGAGGGACGTATCGAACCCATGCAACGACCGGCCATGACTGCCGTGGTGAATCAGAATCGGCCCGAGTCCCGCGGTTCAGTACATATCCGTACCGCAGAGCCAAGCCACGCGCCGGAAATTCAAGCCAACTATCTGTCTGCTGAGAGCGACAGGCAAACCCTGGTCAGCGGCGTGCGGATGTTGCTGGATATATTTTCCGCCCCGGCGCTTGAGGAGATGATCACCACGCGTCTGTCTCCAGATCTGGATACCGACATCAGCACGGACGACGCTCTGCTGGAACATATCCGGGGTGATGCCAATACCACCTACCACCCCACCAGCACATGCGCCATTGGTAAGGTGGTGGATCCGGATCTGAACGTGATGGGCGTACAGGGCTTAAGCGTTGCGGACGCGTCGGTAATGCCCTACGTCGTGTCCGGCAACACCAATGCTGCAGCCATTATGGTTGCCGAAAAAGCCGGTGACCTGCTGCGCGCTCAGCCGGGCTGAGGCGGCTGATCAGTCCGTCTGCAGGTCTGGTGGGCGCGGCATATCACCCCGCGCCAGTTCATACGCGCAACCGACGCTGATCAACTCGGCTTCACCAAGCCGACGCCCCACCAGCTGCACACTTTCCGGCAAGCCCCGGGTACTCAACCCCACAGGTAACGTCAGGGTCGGATGACCCGAGTAGTTAAACGGCGCGGTGAAGTTGATGATGGCGGCACGCTGATCTGCTGCGGCAACACTTTCCTCCATCTGCGCCACCGGCAGCGGCAACGACGTCATGCAGGGGGTTAACAACATATCCACATCGTCTAACAGGGTATCCAGTTCCTGTTGAAACTGCCCGCGCAATACCTGCAATTCATCGTAATGCGCCTGGGGCACGCTCAAGCCCAGATCCAGCAACTGGCGCAGCACCGGACCATACTCGCTGGCGAGTCGCGGGTAATAAGGCTGGTGCGCGCGGGCACATTCCAAGGCACAGGTTACGCCCCACTCATCCACCAACCGGCGGTACCCCGCCGGCAGGGTGACTTCGCGAACCGTCGCTCCCAGTGCTTCCAGCTGGGTTTTAAAACGGGTTAAGGCCGCCACCACATCGCTGTCGACACCTTCAGTAACGTAGCGCCAGTCGATACCGACCACGATATTGTTCAGCTGTTCGGTCTGGTGCGCTAAATAGTGTGGCACCGGATCATCTAAGGTGGTGCTGTCATGGGCATCAACACCGGCAATCACCTCCAACATACGCGCTGCGTCAGCCACGGTGCGACACATCGGACCGATATGATCCAGGCTTTCGGCCAGTGGGAAAGCACCGTAGCGGCTGACCCGGCCATACGTGGGTTTTAAACCCACCAGCCCACAGCTGGCACTGGGAAAACGGATACTGCCGCCGGTATCGGTGCCCAGGGCGCCGTATGCCAGTCCGGCAGCCACGGCAACACCGGAACCACTGGAGGAGACGCCCGGCCAATGATCCGGTGCATAAGGATTTCGGGGGGCTTCAATTTCAGGGTGATGCGCACCAAAGGCCCCTTCGGTTAACTGGGTTTTGCCCACAATGACCGCCCCGGCCTCAACCAGGCGCTGTACCACGGTGGCGGAATAGTCAGGCACAAAATCTGCCATTACCCGCGTGCCGCTGGCCGTCACCTTGCCGGCGGTAAACAGCAGGTCTTTGATAGCAATGGGTACGCCATGCAGGGCACCAAGCGGTTCCCCTCGAGCCCGTTGCTGATCCAGCACCTCAGCCTGAGCCAGCGCGTCGTCCGCCAGCACCATCGCGTAACTGTGCAGATCAGGTTCCAGCTGCGCAATCCGCGCCAGAGTGTGCTCCGTCACAGTCACACTGCTCAGCGCACCACTTTTAATCTGCCGACAAGTGTCCGACAGCGATTGATAATTCAGCTCAGACACTGAAAATTTTCCCCGGATTAAGAATACCCTTAGGGTCTAACGCCTTTTTCAACGTGCGCATCAGATCGATTTCCGCTTCACTGCGAGCAATCTGCAGATAGGGTTTCTTTTCCAACCCCACACCATGTTCAGCAGACACGGATCCGCCAATATCTGCGAGCGGCGCATAAACGCAGGCTTCTACCGCCCGACGTGCATCAGCGCTGTCATCACCAACACCAATCGCGAAATGCAGGTTACCGTCGCCCATATGGCCGAGGGTAAAATTTTCGTATTGCTTAAACTGCCCGGCCAGACGCCGATTCACCTCAGCCACATAGTCAGGCATTAAGGGTATGCGCAGACTGACATCAAAGAGAAAAATCGGCCCGATGCGGAACGCCTGTTCCACATCATCGCGCAAAGCCCAGATCTGCTGGCGCTGGGCTTCAGACTGCGCCAGTACCGCATCGCTGACCAGACCCTGTTCCAGCGCACTGGCCAGGACCTCTTCCATCAGTGCGTCCGTCGCACCCTGGGCTTCAACGAGCACGTAGTAGGCATAGTCTGACGCCAACGGAGCCTGATTTTCTGCAGGTGATGTGGTTACCAGCTGATAGTAGTTGTTCCACATCACCTCAAACGCCGACAGGCTGCCTGCGAGGCCGGCATCCACATGTTTGAGAAACTGCATCAGGCGATCAAAGTCTGCCACACCGACCAGCACCGTTGGCTGCTGAGTAAGCAACGCCCGGCAGCGCAACACCGCACGAGTAACAATCCCCAACGTACCTTCACTGCCGATAAACAGCTGTTTCAAATCATAACCGGCGTTGTTTTTGATCATTTGATTCATCGATGACACAACGGTACCGTCTGCCAGAACCGCTTCCAGGCCCAGGACCATATCGCGGGTCATGCCATAACGAATCACGCGGTTGCCACCCGCGTTGGTGGAGATGTTGCCGCCGATGGTGCAGGAACCCCGGGAGCCAAGATCCAGGCCAAAACTCAAGCCCTGTTCTTCCACCGACTCCTGCAGCGTTTGCAGAATCACCCCGCTCTGCACGATGGCTGTGCGTTCCAGCGGCTGAATGGCCTCGATCTGATTCATCCGCTCCAGCGAAATCACCACCTGATGGGGTTCGGTCAGCGCACTCTCCACAAGACCGGTCAGGCCGCCATGGGCAACCACGGGCTGATCATGCGCATGGCAGATCGCCAGGGCCTGGCTGACCTGGGCGGTATCTCGCGGCCGCACCAGTACCCGTGCCTGAATATTGTCGCTGCGCCAGATACCCGCGCCACGACTGGTCACATCGTCGTTCAGCAGGACACAGTCGCTACCCAGGGCGGCCACCAGAGCCTGAGCAACTGCAGAGTTTTCGGTCAACATCGGTAATGCGGACATTATTTCACTCCTACCACCAGGAACTGCGGCAAACAGAACAGAAAGCGGTTCGCCTGTAAAGCGTCTTCGACCTCAGCCAGCAACGCGCTTACCCGCGCTTCAGGCATCGTATCGAAGGTGGCGATGTAACCCGCCATATTACGCAGCACATGCAGGCCGCGGCCGCTCTGATCAACAAAGGGTGACAAGGTGACGGTGACATCGGTAAAACCCAGCGCGCTCAAATCGCCCGCAATCCGACGGCCAATAAAAGGTTCGTTAAACGCCGGTCCAGCGGCGGCAAAAAATTCGTCGACCGTGGCTTTTGACCAGGGCTGCACAACCACAAAACCCCAATCACTGTCGATCACCTGCACGCGCCCACCTGGTTTCACCACCCGCTGAACCTCTTGGAGTGATGCCATGAGATCAGGCACATACTCCAGCACATTTTTGCAGATCACCCGGTCAAAAGTGTCATCCGCAAATGGCAGGCGGTGATCTTCAATATGATGGAATTGCAGATTGTCCAGCGCGGCAAAGCGAGTGTTGGCGTCGTCGACAAAGCGCTGATTGATATCGACACCATCCACCCGGCCCTGGTCACCAACCAGCCCGGCCAGGCCGCTGGCAAAAAAGCCTGGACCGGCGCCAACGTCCAGCACGCGTTGTCCGGGTGCAAGTTGGGCCGGTGCGAGCAGCGTGGCCTGGGCATCGTGCCAGACAAACATCTGCTCGTAGCGGGCAATCCGTTCATCTTCAATCGATCGCCAGTGATCCGTGTAAAAAGTATCAATATTCACACAGCTTCTGCGCCGCTGGCGCAGCCCCCCCAAAGTGAGATGTTCAGGGGAATACTTTACCTCACTTTAACTCACGGGTTTCCATCTACCGGTACTTCATTGGCGAGATTGATTGGCGAGATTGATTGGCGAGATTGATTGGCCAGCTTCATTGGGCTGATTCATTGGCCTGATTTATCTACCAGATTCATGCGCCGGATCATCCACCAGATCCTTCAGCCGGGCTTGCAGGTACGCTTTCTGCGGGGGGCTGTTGGCCAGCTCTATCGCCAGATGGTAAGCCGCCCTGGCTTTGTCCCGCGACCCGACCAACGCATAGGCGTAGCCGCAGGCCGCATGATACGGCTGATAGTCACGCAGCTGGGGCGCTTCAGCCAGCGTTTCCAGCAACTCTACCGCCTGGTGCGTCTGGCCGACAAAACACATTGCCGCAGCCTGATTCACCGGCACCACCGGTGAGGCGTCGTATTCGGCCAGCTTGCCATACAGGGCAACAATCTGTGGCCAGTCTGTATCCTCAGCGGTGGCAGCCTGACTATGAATGGCCGAAATGGCGGCCTGTATCTGATACGCCCCAGGTGGATGCCGGGCGGCGTACACCGCATCAATCAACGCTACCCCTTCGCGGATCATGGCCTGATCCCACCGCGCACGATCCTGGGCGTGCAAGGGTACAAAGTGGCCCTGGGCATCCAGCCTGCCGGGCAGGCGTGCGTTATTCAGCAGCATCAGCGCCAGCAAAGAGCGGGGTTCGGGATTGTGGCGGAACAGGCGACTGGTCATGCGCCCCAGGCGGATAGCCTCTGCCATTGCCGTCCCGCGCATCAGATTGCCATCCAGAATGCGTGTATAACCTTCGTTAAACAGCAGATAAATAGCACGCAATACCGCCTGCAAGCGCTCCGGCAGCTCTTCACCACGCGGCACAACGTATTCTACCTCAGCGTCTTTGAGCCGCTGTTTGGCCCGGGTGATGCGTTTCTCCACAGTGGCCGGTGAGGTGAGCAAGGTGCGCGCAATTTCATTGGTGTTGAAGCCCAACACAACTTTCAATACCAGAGTAATCTGCATCGGCGGGGTCAACAGCGGATTGCAGCACGTGAAAATCAACCGCAACATATCATCTTCCAATTCCGACAGATTAATTTCCGCCACATCCAGATTGCTGCTCCAGCGCTCCGCCGGATGTTCGTCCGCCAGATGCACCACGTTATCGGCATCACCGGTGATGGTTTCCCAGCTGGCAGACTTGGCGTCGCGCCGCAGCACGTCGATCGCGCGATTGCGCCCCACGGTAACCAGCCAGGCCACGGGCTGCGACGGTACACCTTCCACCTGCCAGGTCTGCAACGCTTTGACCAGCGCATCCTGGGTGGCGTCCATGGCGCGATCCATGTCACCTAACACGCGGGTCAGCGTTGCCACAACCTGTGGGTACGCCGCTTTCAGAATAGGTCCAAGTTCAGCCTGCATTTGCGTTCACCGTTACATCAGATCGTCGTGGGTATCGATAGGCCGCACTTCAATGGTGCCCGTGGCGACGTGGGGAATCATGGCCGCATACTCCATGGCTTTGTCCAGACTCTCCACGTCAACCAGGTAAAAACCGGCCAGCTGTTCCTTGGTCTCAGCAAACGGCCCGTCTGAAGTCTGCAGTTCCGCACCGCGCTTACGCAGGCTGATGGAGGTGGTTGTGGGCATCAGCGGCCCGGCACTGTAGTCAATGCCATCCGCCTGCAGGCGCTGATTGAGCACTCCGTGATCGGCCAGCACGGCACGTTTTTCTTCATCACTTTTGCTTTCCCAGATTTCTTCGGCTTCATAAATCAATAACATGTATTGCATGACTTCTCCTTGTGCGTCCATTTGTTTATCAACTGTGCTTGTGTGTTTAAAGTCCGGGCTTTTCAGCCCAGGGTAAGTAATTAACGAATCAGCCGTACTTTTCCGGACAAATTCCGGACAGTTTCAGGAACAGATTCCGGGCGATTCCAGATAAGCGACAAGCTGGACACGGCTGCTGCTTCCCTACACTATGGCACCCAACAGTGTCCCGGCAACCTGCGGCTTTTGCATGCACCAGTTTGATCAACAATATTACGAGCGGTTTTACGCCGACAGTCAGACTCGTGCCGTATCTCCGGAAGAGCAGTTCCAGCAGGCTGACTTTATCGCAGCCTACCTGCGCTATCTGGACGTTCCTGTAAACAGTATTCTGGATGTCGGTTGCGGTCTGGGCGCGCTCCTTGAGCAGCTGCACAAGCAATTTCCGGCAGCGCGCACCCAGGGTGTCGAATTCAGCGACTATCTGTGTCGCAAATACGGCTGGCGGCAAAGCTCCATACTCGACTATGAAGACGAACCGTACGATCTGGTGGTCTGCAACGACGTACTGGGTTATCTGGCGAAAAAAAAGGACTGCGCCAGAGCAATCCATAAACTTGCCGACCTGTGCCGCCACGCCCTCTACCTGAGTGTGCTGACGGAAGATGATCTGGACGTCTGCGACGTTGCGCATACCGATATGCAACAGAAACTACGTCCTTACCAATGGTACAAAAAACAACTGGATCAACACTTTGTTGCCGTGGGCGGTGGTTTGTTCTTAAAAAAACCACTGCAGTTTGCCGTGTGGCGCCTGGAGCGTTGCTGAGTGACCCTTGCCGATAGCGCCCTTGAGTTATGTCGCGACCTGCAGCGCGGCACCGTATCCGCTGTTGAGGTGATGACGGAAGTTTACGCTCGCATTGAACGCTATAATCCTCAGCTGAATGCAATTGTCAGTCTGCTCAAGCGTGACTCTGCCATGGAGCTGGCAGCCCAGGCCGACAAAGTACCTCTGGCAGAACGCGGACCACTGCACGGCCTGCCGATGGCGACCAAGGATGCTGTCGAAGTGCAGGGTTTTCCAACCACCTGGGGCTTTGCTCCCTGGGCCAGACAAATGGCGCAACGGGATGACCCCCAGGCAGCACGCCTGCGGCAAGCCGGGGCGTTGTTTATCGGCCACACCAACATGCCGGAATTTGGTCTGGGTTCAAATACCTTCAATTCGCTGTTTGGCGCCACCCTCAACCCCTACGACACCTCGCGTACCGCAGGCGGCAGCAGCGGGGGCGCAGCGGTCGCGCTGGCCAGTGGCATGCTGCCGCTGGCTGACGGCAGCGATATGGGCGGCTCGCTGCGCAACCCAGCCAGTTTTTGCAATGTGGTGGGTTTGCGTCCATCAATCGGTCGTGTACCACCCGGACGGGGGTTCGGCTGGTTGGCCCGCCTCGTCACAACAGGACCCATGGCGCGCACAGTGGCTGACTTGGCGCTGTTGTTCTCTGTCCAGGCTGGACCGTACGCTGCAGACCCGCTGACCCTGCCTGAACCCGGCACCACCTTTCTGGACGCGCTGCGCGCGACTGAAAGGTTGGACCAATGCCGCATTGCATACAGCCCAGCCCTGCACGGGCTGCCGATTGATCAGGAAGTCGCCAGCGTCATCGCGGCCGCCGCCACCACCCTGCAGGATCTGGGTGCTGAAGTGACCGAAGCTCAACCTGATCTCAGTCGGGCAATGGATGTGTTCCAGGTGCAGCGGGCCGCGGGGCTGGCAAACCTCGGCAACAATCTGGACAACACGCTACCGAACTGGCGCACACACGCCAAAGACACCGCGATCTGGAATATCGAAAAAGGCCAGCAACTGAGTGCTGACGAGATTTTTGAGGCGGAACTGACGCGCACCCAGATTTACGCTGAAGTCGTGAAATTTTTTGAAAACTATGATGCACTGATACTTCCCGCTGCCCAGGTGCCCCCATTTCCCATAGAACAGGAGTGGGTGACTGCCATCAACGGCGAGACCATGCTTTCCTATATCGACTGGATGACGGTCTGTTGCGCGATTACGGTGACCAGTCTGCCCGCGCTGTCCGTGCCCGCCGGTTTTACGCAAGATGGCTTACCCGTTGGGCTGCAGATTGTCGGCAAACCACGAGGTGATCTGGCCTTGCTGCAACTGGCAGCGGCTTTTGAACAAGCCACACAACACTATCTGCGGGCACCCGCAATCGGTCACTTCTAGCGGACCGCCGGGTAAGCTTGCATGGCGCTTCTCATGACGGTCATGGCACATCCCGATGACGCTGAATTCAGTGCCGGGGGTTTACTGTTGCGCTGGCGACAAGCGGGTGGACGCATACATATCGTTAGCCTGACCGACGGCTCGGCCGGGCATCCAGACCAGTCCCGCGCCACCGTGGCACAAAGACGTGCAGCGGAAGCACAGCGGGCAGCAGCACTGCTGGACGCGGACCTGGACATTTGGCCCGAAGCAGATGGCGAACTGGTCGCAGATGTGCGCTTACGCCACCAGTTGATCCGGCAGATTCGCGCCATCGGTCCAGACCTGATTGTCACTCACCGTCCGGCGGACTATCACCCGGACCACCGCGCTGCGGCGCAGTTGGTACAGGATACCTGTTATCTTTTACAGGTACCTAACGTGGTCCCGGACACACCGGCGCTGCGTGACATACCTCCCGTACTGCTGACCGCGGATCGATTCACCTATCCCAGACCTTTTCGGGCCGATTGGGTCATCGACACAGCCGCACAGGTCGATGACATAACCGAGCTGCTGGATTGCCACGGCAGTCAGGTTTATGAATGGCTGCCGCATACCCGGAATGTTCCTGTGCCCGCGCAAAATCGCCTGGCGTGGCTGAAAGAATGGTATATTGAGCGACCTCGAAATACGGCCAAACGCCACAGTCAGGAATTCACCTATGCAGAAGCATTCGAAGTCTCCGAGTACGGAGGTAAGTTTGTGCCACCCAACCTGGTACCACCATGAGTGAACCTGTCGGTCGCCCACCACAGAACAAGTTACCGCCCCTGTATTCGCTGACGGCCATGGGCATCGCCACCTTTCTGGGCTCCGCCCTGGCCGCTGGATACATGCTGGCGAGTAACTACGCGGCCCTGGGCCAACATCGCGCGGGACAATTTGCGATGGGCGGCAGCGTCGTATTCATGCTGCTGTTGATGTTTATCCCTGCCAGCTGGGCCACCGGCGTGCAGGCCCAGATTCTGTTGATGTTTACCCAGGTGGCGGCGGTATTACTGGTGGCGAACAAGTTGCAGGGCCCCATGTTTGCCACCTACGAAGAAATGGGTGGGCAATATTACAGCAACTGGCGGGGGGTCCTGGTCGGCTTCGCCACCTTTGGAGTATTGCTTATCGCGGTTATGCTCATCTTTGCCATCACAGGCGTGCCCCAGCCCGCCGCCTGAGCGTGCAGGCACGCTAATTCGCTAAGATGTTCGGTAAAAAGCGCTACCGCACCGCCCGCGCGGTAATCCATTGCCAAGACCAGTATCTGCTGGCGGTGCACTCCAGTTTCTGGGCTCGGCGCGAGCGTCGCTGGGGCCTGCTGGGTGGCGCAATAGAGTGGGGCGAATCTGCTGAACAGGCTGTGCAGCGCGAATTACAGGAAGAGTTGTCGCTGCAGCTGCATGAGTTTGCCGAAATTGGCGCCTTCAGCTACAAAGGCGCCCAACACATGGTGTTCGGTACGCATACCGATGCTCAGATACAGACCTACGACACAAATGAGCTGTTAGATATCGGTTGGTTCAGCCTCACGGAAATTCAAGCGCTGGCGGATACCCGCAAGCTCCACGCTGGATACGAACTGCACGCCATTCAGCAATTCATCAACAGCAGCCGAGGCCCGATGCAGGCGTAGCTGGGGCGGCTGCGGAATCAGCAAAACCTTCCAGGTCTTCAAGCTTTCGGTACCATTCCCACATGGTGCCGTCCGGTGCATAAGTAACTGCTTTGTTCTGCACCGCAAAACAACACCCTTCTTTATCGCTCATTTCCACCGCCAGCCCAGCGTTGCGCTGGTTGGTTGCTGCCGCTTCAACCTCGGCATCGTCAAACACCTCAACCCCGAGATGATTCAAGCGATCCTGGGGTGCGTCGGTTTCGAACAGCACCAGTTTGAGCGGCGGCTGTGAGATTTCAAAATTGGCGTACCCGGGTTTTGTTTTTGCCACCTGCACACCAAACAAGCGGCTGTAGAAATCGACGGCGGCCGTCAGATCAGGAACGTTAAGGGCCAGTTGTAAACGCATCATTCACTCCGTTGTTTATTTCGATAATATTCGAAATAATAGAGTTCCGAATGATATATCGCCAATATTAATTCGTTATTTCTAGAATTATAGAAATAACTGGATTGTCTAATCCAAGCGGAGAACAACGAGGATGCAAAGTGATGCTGCAGCAGGCTGTCTGGAGAGTCTGGGTAATACGACCAGGCTGGAACTGTTCAGGCTGTTGGTGCGAGCCGGGGCACCGGGCATGGCCGTGGGAGAACTGCAAGCTCAGTTGGATATCCCTGGCTCCACGCTGACCCATCATCTGCAACACCTGGTTCAGCGAGAGTTGGTGACACAACAGCGCGAAGGCCGGGTACTGCGTTGCTGTGCCAACTTTGCCACCATGACCACCCTGTTGGCTTTCCTGACCGACGAGTGCTGCGCCGGGGACCCCGCTGGCTGTTAGCCGCATTCATTAC
>JBCCUW010000056.1:0-14443 GCA_039196385.1 Pseudomonadota bacterium | reverse complement strand
GGCTGAAGATGTTGACCCGCTGGGTATTGTGTTGCTGCCGACGTACACAATTGTGCCGGATAAACTGGAGGCGGCTTTCCGCTACCAGTGGGCGCACTCTGGTGCCGACACAGGTGTCCCGCGCAGCAGCAGCAGTCGCGGTATCCGCCGGGTGGCAAGGAAAGAAGGGTTGGGCACGGGTAACGGCGAAGACTATCACGCCGTTTATGCGGGTCTGAATTACTACATTGCCGGTGACAACGTGAAGCTGATGACTGGGGTCGAATATGAGACCATCAGGGGCGACTCGGAGCGCGAACTCGACGGCGTCAGTTTCTGGTTAGCCGCGCGGATTTATTTTTAGGCGATAGCAGGCCAAACGGGATCAACCGCGCGCGATCAGCCCATCCAGCGGTGGGTGGCCTTCAGGCACATTCTGTACGGCTGCAGCAATCCGCTGCAGTGGCTCGTCGAGCATCTGCATCAACGCCTCGCTGGCGTTAATTCTCAGCAATGCTTCGCGCATACACAACAGCCACTGGTCACGGGCTTTGGTATCAATGGCATACGGCGCGTGGGCATCCGTCAGGCAGACTGTGCCATAAGCGGCCAGGTAGACCGGTGGTCCACCCATCCAGCCTGTGAGATAAGCCGCCAGTTTGCGTTTGATATCGTCCATGTTGTCGGCGTGCATGGCCCGCACTTCCGCGGCCTGGGGCAGCTCGTCCATCACATCGTAGAATGCTTCCGCCAACGCGCGTATGCCCTGCTGGCCAAGGATGTCGTATGGCGTTTGCGGGTCTGTATGGTGTGGGTTTGCGTCAGCGGTCACGGGCGGTTGATCCATTCGTTCAGCAGTTGATGGAAATGACGTGGTTTAGACTCGCCGTAGTTGGCCAGAATCACCTCGGGACGCTTCAGGGTCTTCAACCCCTTCTGCACTTCGGGCATGTTCACCACATCCTGATTGAATACTTTTGCCAGCATACCCAATTCCGGCGCCTCTACCCAGTCGTCATCCGGACCGAGATAGTGGATTGCCGGTGCTGGTGGGCGTGGCTGATCGGTGGGGGTGGGTGTCATGTACAGACACTCCATGATGCATTCTTCGGGGTTATCACCATTCGGGCGGAAACGATAGACAATCTGATTGAATGAGCCCCAGGGGTGAAAGTTGGGGAATACAGTCAGATATATGGAATCGAGTAGCTCAGCGTCACTGACGCTGTCCATCAGATCTCCCAGATTCTTGCGGAACGACTCGCGGATCGGCTGGGCCATAACCTGACGCAGATTTTTTTCGGCAGGCACCTCGGGCGCAGGCGCCAGGGGCACCACATTGGCGTCGGGTAAATGGGCGCCGCCAATCCAGTTCAGCATATTCGGGTCAGCATGGGTGAGCGGGCCCTCGACCCAGGTAGCATCTGCCTCAAAGCGACTCACCTGACCGGCGTGATCCGTGACGTGGACAAGACCATCCGGGGCCAGTTCATAGACGTGGCCGGTGAGGGGATGGCGTAGTTTGGTATACAGGCGACCATCTTCCAGCGCTTCCCATTGCGGGTTGGGATTGTGACCCAGGTGAGGGCTTGGCGTGAAGTTGGGTGACATGGCGCGGCTGTAGTTGCCGAACACGTCATATTGCGTGTTGGCGTCGCCGATGGTTTCGAGAATGGTCGGGTGAGTTGCAATCACATGATACGCTTCGCTGAAGGCTTCCTGGGCAATTTTCCAATTGCAGCGCAGTATCTTGTGCACGTGCGCCGTCACGTGGCGGCGTTCGTAAGGCACGTTCGGGAACTGGTCAGACAGTGTGCCCAGGAAATCTTCCAGGGGTTCCGCCTGATCGTCTGGATTGATAAAAATGAATCCACCCCAGCGGCCCAACTTGACTTCCGGCAGGCTGTACCCGGCTTCATCGACTGTCGGAAAATCCCAGTGACAGGGCACTTCCTTGAGTTTGCCATCCATGTGCCAGGCCCAGCCGTGGAACGCACAGCGAAATTCTCGGGCGCGCTTGCCGGGGTGGGTTTTCAGCATACGGCCGCGGTGCAGACAGGCGTTGTGAAAGGCTTTGAATTCGTTTTCTGCGGTGCGTACCACTAGAAACGAAAGGTGGGCGATATCGTAGGGCAGGTAGTCGCCCACCTCCGGGATATCATCTTCGTGGCAGGCCATCTGCCAGACTCTGGACCAGATCTTCTCCACTTCCAGGTCATGAAACTCGCGGCTGTAGTAGATACTGGCGTCAATCCGGGTTGGCCCGGGCGGCAGCGGTTGTTCGACACGCATAATGTCCGGCACGGGGTGGCTGTCTTCATCCAGCAGCGTCTGATACGTAATGCCCGCTGAACGGTTGGTCCCGGTTTTGGTTTCGATCATGCGTGTCTCCCAGCTTCTTGTCATTCCCGCCTATAAACTAGGTAAACCCCACTGTGTGGGGTATCAGGGAAACTACTGAGTCACGCCTCAAATACTCACTGGCTAATCGTGAGTTCCAGTGCCTGTTGCTGTCCGGGCGCCACGGTTACGTTCTGTTCGGCGCGGCCGCCCCGAGTTTTCGCCTCGATACGGTATTCACCGGCGGGCAGGGTGAACATCGGGGTTGGTGCGCCGGTTGCGCCCATACGCTGTTCGCTGCCTTGTTCCGGGTCGACTGAATACGCGGCCCAGGACAGCCCCCGCGTGACCGGGTTACCCTGGGCGTCAACCGCACCGGCGCGCAGTTCACCGGCGTTCATGATGACCTCGTGACGCTTTTGCGAGCCGGTTGTAACCTCAATCACGTGGGCGCCACTGGCGTAACCGCGTGAGGGCACCAGCCGATAACTGCCGCTGGCCAAAGTCAGGCGTGGCTCATCCGCCCCTGTAGCCATCACGCGTTGATAGTTGCCGTCAAAGTCAGCTTCCGCCTGCTGCACCTGCCAGCTGACCCGTTTTAGCGCTGGCGTGCCTGCGGCGAGATGTGCGGTGGCGATAATTTCCCCTGCCTCCAGGGGCACCACAACCCGTTTGCGTTCGCCACTGCCCAGCTCCACAACCCTATTGTGTTCCGCTTCACCGCGGCGGGCGACCAACCGATATTGTCCGGCCGGCAAAGTGAACGTGGGTTCGCCGGCGCCTGTTGATGCGATGCGTTCGTAATTGCCATCAAAGTCCGCTTCCACCGATTCCACCCGCCACGTCATCTGTCTGGTCAACTGACGGCCTTCCGGGCCCAGGGTGGCAACCGCTTTTAAATCAGCTGCGCCCAGGCTGATGACATGTAGCTTTTGTTCCCCACCAACGACGCTAATGGGCACCGCCAGCCGGGTGTTGTCGCGATTGACTTCCACCCGGTAGGTCCCGGCGGGTAAGGTGAATTTGGCTTGTGCCGCGCCGCTGGACGCCACCCGTTTGTATTTACCGTCGAAATCGGGCTCCGGTTCAAAGACGCGCCAGTTCACGCGTCGAGTCAGCACCTCAGTGCCTTCTCCCAGGGTCGCTTGCAGCCGGATGTCTCCCGCACCCAGTACCACTTCAATCTGTCGGGTGGTGTCGTCGATCTCTGCCACAACGGGCACTCGGGTTGCGCCGCGTCGGGCGACAATTCGATAAACGCCGTTGTCCAGGTCCACCTTGGCCTGCGGTGCCCCGGAGCGCCATAACACCTCGTGTTTACCCTCAAAATCCGCGTCGGGCGCCTGGACCTCCCAGCTCACACCCTTAGTCAGTGGTTCACCACCGGCTTCCAGTACAGCGACCAGCCTGATTGGATCAGTACGGGTTTCTTCCACCACCTCCTCGAGCGCGCCGGACAGCGCTGAAGCGTTGTCGGCGGTGGCATACGTACCGCCGGTCTGATCCGCCAGGCAGCGGAGGTTGGCGGTGTCTTCTTTGCCGACGTCAAAACCGATGACATGGGCAGTAAAGTCGACCCCCTGTGCTTCCAGCTCTGCGGCGATCTGGCAGGGGTCCAGACCACAGTTTTCCAGACCGTCGCTCACCAGAATAACGGTGGCGGGTTGTTCGGTGAATGACAGTCCGGCGGCAGCTTGCTGGACAGCTGCGGTAAGTGGGGTTTTGCCCTTGGGTCGAACCTGACTGAGGGCTTCACGAACGCGGGTTTTGTCTACTGTGCCCAGATCGATAATAGACTCGATATCATCGCAGTCGCCTTCAGAACGATGCCCGTATACCGTTACCGCCAGACGTTGCTCCACGGGCCAATCTTCCAACATGTCGCTTAACACTTCCTGAGCAATGGCCATTTTGCTGATGCCGTCGATCTGTCCCCACATGCTGCCGGAGGCATCCAGAACTATGGCGGTATCGCGCGGGCCGCTGCCACCGGCTGACGTACTTTCTGCTGCGCTACTGAAGCCGCTCGCCAACAACACCAGCAGACCGACTGCACGTTGATATCCGTATTTCATTCCAGTTCCTCCCCAGGTGTGTCGCTACAATAGACGTACCGCCATGATAAAAGTACGCGGCTGAATCACAAGTAAGCTGTCATCGGTCTTGCACTGTCAATCCACTGCCGCCACCTGACCACCGTCGGCGCTCAGATGGGTTGCGTTCAGCCACAATCCGGCAGGGCTGGCGGTAAACACGACGATGCGGGCAATCTCTTCTCCGCTCCCCAACCGGCCCAGCGGAATGCCTTTTTCCACCGCAGCGTAAAATTTCGGGTTAGCCTGCTTCTGTTGATCCCAACTGCCGCCGGGAAACCACACAGCGCCTGGAGAGATGACATTGGCGCGCAGCCCGTTTTTACCGTAGTTCTGGGCCAGTTCGTTCGCGTAGGTACGCATGGCGGCCTTGGCGGGGCCATACGCCGATGGTGGACGCCCGAAATGATATTTGCTGGCCATGGAGCCGACAAACACAATGCTGCCATGACCGCTGGCGCGCAGCGCCGGCAGTGCTTCGTCCACAGCGCGAACTCCTGCCATGATGTCGATGTTGAAGCTGCGCTGCCAGTCCGCTTCGCTGTTGCCCACGCCAAACCCGCTGGCGTTGTGGATCAGGATGTCCAGACCGCCCAGCGCGCTGTTGCTGTCGCGGATAAACGTTCGCGTGGCGTCACCATCCGCCAGATCGACAGCGCCGCTGTGAACCGGCGCGGCGCTGATGTCTGCGAGTTGCGTGGCGGCGCTGTTCACGTCGTCTGCGTTGCGGGCGCAGATGGCCACGGCGCAGCCTTCCTGTTTCAGCAGCTGTGCGGTATACCAGCCGATGCCGCGACTCCCGCCGAGGACAACGGCGCGTTTGCCGGTCAGTTCAAGATCCATGTTGTCTCCCCTTGCTTGTGAGCAGCCTAATCAACCCCTCTCCGTGGTTCAAGAAGCTCGTCTACTTAGGTATCGTGTCAGGTTTGCCGGGCGCAGTGATTCGCCGCGCCATTCTCGACGACCTCAGGTTAATGACAACAGGACATTCAACATGACCTCGCCAACTGCTGGCAGTTCGCACGATGTGGCTAAAGACCCGCTGTACGGCTGGGTGATGGTGGGTGTGGTCTTCACGATCAGTGCGCTGGCCTTTGGTACGCTTGGTTCGGTGTCCGTCTTTCTCAAACCGTTGGCTGCAGAGTTCGGCTGGGGGCGTGGCGAAACGGCTTTGGGCTACACGGCTATCTCTTTTTCCTCAGCGGTGTTCGGGGTCTTGTGGGGCGTCCTGGCGGATAAGTATGGCACGCGCTGGTTCGGGGTGGTGTCTGCCCTGGTGATGACGCTGGCGCTGTACCTCATGAGTCGCCAGCAGACCATCGTTGAGTTTTATGCCTTCTATTTTCTGTTTGGTGCATTCGGCACATCCATGGCCACCACGCCGCTTTATGCCAACGTGGCATTCTGGTTCCGCCGCAATCCCGGCTTGGCACTTGGCCTGGCGGCTTCTGGCGGAGCCTTCGGGCAAGCCGTGGTGCCGTACCTGGCGGGCCTTGGTGTGGACAGCGTGGGCTGGCGTGCAACGTATTTGTGGATGGCCGTGGGTTACCTATGTATTGCGCTGCCCTGCGGTTTTTTTGTCCGTGAGTCACCCTGGCGCCTGCAGGCAGGAGAGACGGCGCAATCCGAACAACGCACCTTTCCATTGTCGGCAGTTGAGGCGGTGGCCTGGATCAGCGTTGCGGTGATTTTCTGCTGCAACTGTATGGCGGTACCCATTGTGCATCTGGTGCCGTTACTCACTGATGCCGGCCATACCACCGAATATGCGGCCCGTGCATTGCTGATCCTCATGCTGGCTGGCTGCGCGGGTCGCATTATGGGCGGCAAGCTCTGCGATATCATCGGTGCGCTGCCCGCGTACATGGTGATGTCGCTGGGGCAGACGGTGGCTGTGTTCTGGTTTCCGCAGGTTCAGGGCACAGCTGCGCTGTATTCACTGGCGATATTTTTCGGCTTTTTTTACTCCGGGGTGATGTCGAGCATTATGGTTTGCACCCGGATGATGGTTGGCGGTGAGTATGCGGGCCGGGCCATGAGTGTCACCTCCTTTTTTGGTTGGATCGGCATGGGTATGGGGGGGTTCCTGGGCGGCTACCTGTTTGATCTGACCACTGACTATGCCTGGTCGTATGCCTTTGCCGGGATCGCAGGCGTCATTAATCTGTTCATCCTCAGCCTTTTCTGGTTGCGCGCGCGGCATAAAGATCGGCAGCTGATGGTGACCTGACACCGCATTGGTCAATGTAGTAATGTAATCTGGTCACTAACCTGGGGAGGGACAGGCATGTCAGAAGCTATTGTTGAAATCCGCGACTACACCATCGAAGCTGAGTGGTTTGAGGCTTATAAAAAGTGGGCGATAGAGTTGGCGGCGCCCTGGTTGCGCGCCAACCTGGACCTCGTTGATTTCTGGATGGACGACGGGATCGAATCTGAGGTGAGTGGTTCGTCACCCTCAGTGTCGGCCAACGGGCAAGCCAACGTCTGTTGGATTATTCGCTGGCCCAGCAAGGCCGAGCGCGATGCCAAGTTCAAAGTTATTATGAGCATGGATGGTTGGGCGGATATCTGGGCGCAGCATCCCAACGCGAACGCTTATCTGCAGATGAACGCACGCTTCATGAAGGCCGCATGAACGGGCCCTGAATCGACTCTGAGGGATTTAAGTGTCACCCTGGGCGGCGGCTCTGACTGCCGCCAGGTCGGCAAGAAAAGACAACTCGTAAGCTTCTTCCGGGTGCTCGCGTACGTGGGCGTCAAGGGTGTTCGCATCAGAGCCGACCAGAATACGCCAACGCTCCGCTTTTACCCCGTCCAGTATGATCGTGGCGGCTGCGCTGGCGGTAGTAGGCGCATTGTCCCTGAACGTTGTGCCCAGGGACTGGGCCGCCGCATCAGCGTCGACGTCACTCAGCTCACTGTGATCGATGTTCATCATATTCAGCAGCGTCCGGGCACTGCCGACGTCGGTCCGGCCCGCGTCCGGATCACCGGCAACCAGTTGGCTGTTCAGCAGAATTGAGGTGCCCACGTGGCCGGGCATGACCACGGATGCGCGTATTTGTGGCGCGTTCAGCCGCAGATCGGTGATCAATGCTTCCGTGAAACCTTTGACCGCAAACTTGGCGGCGCTGTAGGCAGTGTGCGCTGAGTTGGGTCCGCTGCTGGCCCAGAAACCGTTAATGCTGCTGGTGTTGATAATATGGCCCTCTTCGCTGCGTAATAACAGCGGCATAAAGGCGCGGCAGCCGTTGTAGACCCCACCCCAGCAGATGTCGAAGATGCGCGCCCACAGCGCAGGATCATCGTTGATAAAACTGCCGGCACCGGCGATGCCGGCGTTGTTGAACAGCAGATTTATGTGCGAGGTAGCAAAGGTGTCTGCAACGTGTTGAGCAAAATCTTCCATCTGCGCCGGGTCTGCCACGTCGCAGCGAAAAGTGGTCAGCCGAACTCCCTGGGGCGCTTCCCGGGTGCAGACAGCGCTGGCTTCAGCCAGATTTTCGGCAGAGACATCACACATTGCCACATCGCAGCCCTGGGCCATGAGCTGTCTTGCAAGTTCCCGTCCCATGCCCGTACCGCCGCCCGTGATGACGGCAATTTTGCCTGCAAAGTCCCGCATTTGTTCCCCCTCTCGCTTGCTCAATTGCTGGGCTTTTTCAATGGTCGAACATGGTGCCCGGTTCAGCCGCGCGAGTGAAGCTGGCTTGATCGGCAAATCAGTGTTATTTTTAATTGAACAATGTTCATTTTATATGTTAAGGTACGTTCATCCAATGCGACGAGACTGCAAAATGACTGAGAAAAAGATTGTTGACCGTGAGTTTGCCGAGAAATTTATGCGTGCCGTGGACGACCCCATGGCCTACGGTGTGTACTTTCTGTTTCACGACTGGTGGCAGGAAGCGCCACAAAGCGCCATTGACGCTTATGCCCGGGAAGCCGCAGCGCTGCCTGGGGCTCAGGAAGCGTTGGCGGAGCGTTATATCTCCGAACCGTTGTCTCTGCAGCGGCTGAGTCAGTGCGCCCCCGGTACGCTGGGGCGGGGTTACTACGACTTTGTTGTGGCGAACAATCTTGAGGCGAATCTGGGCAAAAACTATCGAGATTTTAATGCGCAGCTCAGTGCCAGCGGCACGTTGGATCGGCTGCCCGACGACCTCAGCTTCATGATGGTGCGTGGCTTTCAGATCCACGACTTTCAGCATGTATTGACCGGTTACGATTCCAGCCCATTGGGTGAACTGGCGCTGGCGGCGTTTTATCTGGCGCAACTGCGTTTTCCTTACCACGCCATGCGCATGGCGGTGACCACGGCGCATATGGCTTTTGTGAAGCCGGAGATCACGGTGGCCGCAATGGACGCGATTGTGGACGGTTGGAGTTATGGTCGTGCTGCAGACAACATTAATTTTCACCGCTGGGAAGACGAACTGGATACCCCGCTGGAGGATTTACGCCAGCGTTTCAGACTGGATCAACATCAACCCGGCGATTGGACGAAGCTGGCTGCCTGAGAAGTGATGAGCCAATCAGGTTGATAACCATGCCAGCAGCAGGTCGATCATACCGCTGCTGAGTTCTTCCGCAGGTGCAAAAGCCAGCCGATCAATGTTGGCCGGTAGCGTTATGCTGCCGTGAATACCCGCCCAGAGCAGTTGTGTCTGGGTGTTCGGATCACCGGCCTGAAATTGTCCCTGATTCTGCCCGGCTTGAATCGCGTCTCGCATCAAACTGAAAAAAGGATTGTCTTCCAGGGGTAGCCGTGGCGGTTTTTCCAGGGACTCGGGGCGCACAAACATGAATGCGCCGCGGTACACACCAGGCTGCTCTTTCGCGAACTGGATGTAGGCTTCCAGCAGCGCACGCAGGCGTTCTTTGGGATCATCAATGCTGGCCGCCATTTCTTCGAGTTCGCGCAGCAAGCGCGCAAACGGCGCTTTCCACAGCGATTGCATCAGCTCTGTGAGATTCTCAAAGTGGGTGTAGATGGTGCCGACCGAAACCCCCGCTGCTTTGGCCACTGAACGAGCAGAGATATCGGTAATCCCTTTTTCGGTATACAACTGCGCAGCAGCCTGACGAATCTGGCGCCGGGTTTCGCGGCGTTGCGCATCGGTAAGTGCGGGTCTGGGCATGTTCATCCAACTTGATGGTCTTACGAATCGTTGCACGACCACAACAGGGAGTCCAGAGGGTAACGCTGGTACTTCGTCCTGGGCAGGCGTATAACCATGCCGTCGAAGATCTGGTTTGAGTGATGTCGCGGCTGAAAATTGTGCTGAGCATTGGCGTGGTACTGGCGATAGGGGGTGCCGGAGTCGTCTGGTACGTGATGCAGTATGCCGGCTTTGATATTTACGTCCCGTTGTATGCGGATAACTGTGGCGGATGCCATGGGACGGACATGCAGGGCACACCGCTGGGTGTAGCACTGGTTGATGTCCCCCTTTCCAGGGGGGACAGTGTCGCGGCCATTGCGGACAGCATTCGACATGCGCACGCGTCTGTTGGCGCGCCTTTGTTCAGCAGCACATTGTCCGATGAACAGATAAAGGGGCTGGCCATTTTTGTCGGTGAACGGCGTATGGGCCAGCGTTTTGCCGAGTTCCAGTACGACCGCGAGGTCACGCTGCCGGATGGACTGCGCACCAGCGATTCGCACAGCTTCTATGTTGAAAGTGTTGTGGAAGGCCTCAGCCCGCTGACCTTTTCCATTGAGCCTATGCCGGACGGAAGTCTGTTACTTACCGAAAAAGAGCGTGGTCTTTCAATTATTGATCCGCAAGGCCAACAATCCCCTTTGATTCAGGGGACACCGGCGACCGGTGGTTCGGTGGATATTCTGGGCATTCAGTATGGCAATGGTTGGTTGCTGGATGTGGCGTTACATCCTGAATACGCAGCCAACGGTTGGGTCTATCTGCACTATACGGACCTTTGTGGTGAGCGCTGCGATGGCCTGCTGGAGGCTTCCATGAATCGACTGGACCGTGGTCGGATTGTCGACGGGCGCTGGGTCGATGTAGAAACCATCTGGCAGGCTCCTCTGGCTTTCTATTCCAGCACGCCGGATACGGGGGCGGGTGGTCGTATTGCCTTTGATGACAGTGGTCATGTGTTCCTGTCTGTGGGGATCAAATCGGCGGATGAAGGCGGTGAAGCGGATATCAGCCCGCAGGATCTCGCCAGCCCCTATGGCAAAATCCATCGGGTCAATGATGATGGTTCGATTCCCGCTGACAATCCCTTTGCGTTGGCAACTGATGTACGGCGCAGTGTCTGGACGTTTGGTCACCGCAGTCCTCAAGGTCTCGAATGGCACCCTGAACGACAACGGGTGTGGGACTCGGAGATGGGGCCGCGAGGCGGAGACGAGCTGAACGAACTATTACCCGGGCATAACTATGGTTGGCCTTTTCACTCGCAGGGATTGGAATACTCCGGTGCCAGTGTGGCCCGTTATCAGTTGGCCCATGAAGAGTTTGATCTGCAACAGGTAGAGCAGACGCTGGTGGACTTTACACCATCCCCGGCGATCTCCAGCTTTGCTTTTTATCTGGGTGACCAGTTTCCGCGCTGGCAGGGTGATGTTTTGATCGGCTCGTTGAAGGGCAATAAACTGTTTCGCCTGGTATTCGATGGTGACAAGCTGCTGCACAAGGAAACTCTGCTGCAGGATCTGGCGCGGATTCGTGATGTGGAAGTCGGTTATGACGGCCTGGTTTACTTGCTGCTTGAGAACGAGGCTGGCAGCCGAATTGTCAGGCTGGTACCCGGCGGTGATGATGAGGTTGCCGTCCGCTGAAGATGATCACGCCTCAGCAGCCTGATTCAGCCCGCGTTAGTCGATAAGAACAACAGCATCAGTTGCTCGACGGTGTCAGCAAAGGCGGGAATATAGAGCAGCGCCAGCGACCAGCAGGCGACGGCAGCGGCGCATAACAACAGGTAGTTTTTGGTTCGCATCATATCTCCAGAGCGTAAGCTTGTTCAGCGCAGCCGGGGTGCCATTTCAAAAATCCAGGTGTCCCCATCAGCAACCGACTGACTGACTTCCGCAACCGTCTCGGGCGTTGCGCCACCCGCGTATTTCTGGGCCAGTTTTGCGGCAACTCCGGCAATCACATCGGGTTCAGTCACCCGTATCAGGCGGCGCTGGTAGCGGATGCCATCGATGCGGGCGACAGCCAGGCCATCGCCGGCCTCGGCTGAAAACGCCCATTCTTTCCAGATTCTGCCAAGCAGAGAACGCATGTAACCGGATGGGACATATACTTTGCCATCGCTTTCCATGACAAATATGCGCCGGGAACTCAGCGGGTCTTCCAGTTGCAGTTCGATAATGGGAATGTCATCAGTGAAGCGCCAGTCCGGCTCTGGCCCGTTATACAGCGTGCCGCTGATCAGCGCGCCACCGGGAAACAAGATTGAAGGCCCGTCAGCGTCTTGGTGCGCCAGCCGCAGGGTGATGATGGTGGTCGCCAGCAAAAGCAGCAGCAGGCCAATGATCTGTAGTGTAACTCGTAACATGGCCACCCCAGTTAGGTCAGGCTGTAATCTTACCTAAAATGCCAACCGTCATGATATCCCGTACAGGCTGCGGAAGTTGTCGGCAAAAAACTTCTGTTGTGCAGCAGCGTCCAGACTTGCAGTACTGCGTGCGAACCGGCCTATCGGGTCGCGGCCGCCCTCTGCATGCGGGTAGTCGGAAGAAAACATGTACAGGTCCGGGCTCGATTCGCTGACCAGTTGGGCCACGTCTTCAAACGGATAAGGGGTGAAGCGTAACTGTGCCCGGGCCTGCTCCGACGGTGTGCGCTGCATGTGGGCAAGCTGCGGTTCCGAACGTGACCAGATGGCCACTGCGTGATCGAGACGGCGCAGCATATCCGGCACCCAGCCGGCGCCAATTTCTATCACGCCGCCTTTTAAGTGGGGATGTGCTTCCAGCACGCCGTCCAGGATCAGTGTGGAAATAAACCGTTGTGCGGCGAAATGAATCACGGTCAGATCTTTGCTGCCGATCACTTCTGCACCCCCTCTGGCGCTGACAGTCTGGGGTCGACCGTCGTTCATCCAGGCATCCTCAATCGCTAACGGGGCACTGCCCACGTGCAGGATAAAGGGGACATTCGCCTCAGCCAGTCGGGCCCAGATGACATCGTGGTCGGGGTGTCCCGGTGAGCGTCCGCCGGGCGCATCAGCCGCAATCCATATCGCACCCAGGCCGGCCTGCAGCGCCGCGTCAATTTCAGTAACCGCGCGCGGAACGTCCTGCAGCGGCACCATGCCAACACCCAACAGGCGGGCATCGTGTTGACAGAACTCTGCCATTGAGCGGTTGTGCGCGGCCGCTGCCGCATACGCGGTGCGATTGTCCGGAGCAGCGAAGATCAGCCGGGCACAGAACGAAGAAAATATGACCTGGCGGGAAAAGCCCAGCAGGTCCAGTGCCTGGCTGCGCTCTGTGCCGCTGAAAGCACCCAATGCTTCGTGCCATTTAGGGCCATGTGTCAAGCGGGAGCCCAGCGCCAGTTGTCGGGCAACGTGGTCCGGTGTGTGGTGCTGCATACCCGCGTAGGTGTCGAGATCAAAACTGCCGGTCAGTGCTTCTGTCAGATCAGGCAGCTCGTGTGCCAATTCGTTGCTGACCTGACGGCTGAGAAAGTCGGGCAGTTCCATCAGATGACTGTCAGCGTCATAGATGACCCGTTCTCCGGCGTAGGTGTCCTGGCTCTGCATGATCAGCCTACTCCGGTAGTACGTGCCAGGTATGGCGCCACACTCCCCACTGGCCTTCAGCGTTTTTGCGCAGGACATCAAAATAGCGGGTGCGGGTTTTGGCGTTGGTCAGGGCGCCGGGGGTGTCCACGCCTTGTTCTGGGTTCTTCAGCGTCAGATGGACAAGATAGGTATATTCCGCCACCGCGGTATCCCCACGCACAATAATCTGCGGCGCCTGCTCCACCTCAAGCAGGTAGTCGGCGACCGCAAAGACGGGCTCCAGAAACTTACCGTAATTGGCGGCACCCACAATCGGATCAGCACCGGGCGGCAGCAGGCGCACATCGCTATCCAGAGCTTGCAGATAGCGGGGGATGCTGGCGTCTGCCACCGCTGAACGCCAGTCGGCGTATAGCTGGGTGATGGCGGCGCTTTCCCCATCATTGGCGGTAACCTCCTGGCCGTGCCCATCTGCGTACGCTGGTGTGTTGATAGCCAGCAGCAGACTCAGCCAGATGAATAGCGTGTGGTGATAGCGTGTGGTGAACATGCTGGTTTTCCCCTTCCCCAATGGTGTCATGCGCCTGTGACTCGGGAAAATACCATACAATATGGGCGAGGGTCTGCTGCGTCAGATGGATAGAAAAGCTATGGGGGACTTTGATGGCATTGTTAACCGACGAACACCTGGCCTGGATCGGGGTAGAGGAGGCCTCCATTACCATCACCATTGCCCGTCGCGATATCCAGAAGTACGCGGCCGCGACGGAACAACTGCAGGACAAGTACGTGCGGGGTGACGAGGCGCCGCCGATGTTTATATTCAATCTGTTCAGCGACATTGCCCCATTGGCGGCTTTGCGCGATGACGGTCTGGCACGCGGTGGCGGACGCGGACCACGCCTGCCGCTGAAACGCATCATGGCGGGGGGCACCGAAATACGTCAGCATCTGCCGATCTGCCCCGGTGACGTTTTAACAGGTACCCGCAGAGTGGTCGATATGTACGAAAAGGCCGGCCGCACCGGACCGCTGATTTTCACGGTGCGTGAACTGGCCATTACCAATGCCGCCGGGGATGCGGTGATGGAAGAAACTCAAACCAGTATTGCGAGGTAGCGATGGATTTTGCGCAGGTTAAACCTGGTACTGCCTTGCCGGAGCGCGAGCATACGGCAACCAATGTCAGCTTGTTTCTCTACAACGCGGCGGTTTGGAACCCGCATCGCATTCACTACGATGAAACGTATACCACAACGGTTGAGCAGCATCCCGGTATTGTCATCGATGGTCCCTTG
>JBCCUW010000055.1:0-14468 GCA_039196385.1 Pseudomonadota bacterium | reverse complement strand
GTTTTTTGCCCGGTGGTTCACTGGGCGAAAGCCATCTGCCATTCAACGCGCTGAATATTCCAGCGGAGGGTGGTGTAATCGAACTGGAGACCAAGCCTGACGATCCCTACTCAGTCAAGATTGGTGCAGTTGTTGTCGATGGCGAGCTATACATTGACCCGGCACCAGAACGCCGCTGGTACCAGCACATGGTCGACAACCCCGATATCCGTTTTCGCTTTGACGGCCAGTCTTCCATTTACACAGCCCGGGTTTACGCCGTTGAAGAAGCAGATATTGTCAGTCAGTTTGAGTCAGGACGGGTCGTGTTAAGACTGGGGCCAAGACTTTAAGGTATGAGACTTTAAGGCATGAGACTCCAGGGCATTTTAGTTTGCAGCTACCACACGGCGTTACCGCTCGCGCGCCAGCAGGGCCTGCTTCCGGTCCGCGCCCCAGCGGTAGCCGCCTGTGCCCTCCCCATTCGCCGGGACAACCCGGTGACAGGGAATGGCCAAGGCGATTTGATTGCCCGCCAACGCATTGGCCACAGCGCGACTATGCTGAGGTTTATTGATCGCTTCAGCCAGTTCGCGGTAGCTGACTCGCCGGCCTACCGGAATCTGGCGAGCAGCTTCCCAAACGGCGCTTTGAAAAGCAGTACCCTGTATGTCCAGAGGCAACTTACATAATTTGTTGTAGTCACCATTTATCGCCATTTCAAACGCACTGGCAAGGGGCTCCAGCTGGTGGGCCGCCACAGCCACATGAGTGGCTTGCGCATACTGTTTGAACAGCGCTTCGCGGGACTCCGCCACGGTGTCGAAAAAACCGGCAAAACACAGCCCGGTCAGCGTCTGCGCAATCAGCACCTCACCCAGGCTGGTGGTCTGGCAGGCGAAAAAGATCAGCTGCTCGGCACCGGCATTGCGCCAATTCTGGCTGTTCATACCCAGACGCTGGCGCAATTGCCCATACATACTGCTGCTTGATCGAAACCCAGCCTGATAAACAGCGTCCGTAATCGTCGCCCCCTCGGCAACATAATCCATGAACCTGTTGAAGCGACATTGCAGTTCGTACTGTTTAGGCGTAATCCCCAGAACCTGGCGAAACAGGCGCTGGATCTGGCGACTGCTGAGCCCATGTAGTGCCGCAATTTCCCCCAGGGTCTGTTCCTCTGCTTGCTCAATATTGCGGCAGACAGCCTCCACCCGCGCTACTGCATCACCCTGCATACAGCGTTTGCACGGGCGAAAGCCTGCCAGCAGGGCATCACCTACCGTGGCGAAACAGCGCACGTTCTCTTTGTTGGGCGCCCGCGAAGGGCAGCCGGTGTGGCACACGATGCCGGTGGAGACCACCGCGTAGACAAAGTCATCCTGGGGGTGACGCTGCAGGATTGCCTGCCAGCGGTCCTGATTCAGATGCTGCTCACACGGGGCAGCCGCAATAGCGCCACACTTCGTTTTCACTTGTGTATTCATGACACCTACTTTGCCAGGCTGCAGACACTTTGCCATCCGGAATGCGACACTACGTTGTGACCAGACCCGCCTGTAAGAAACCAATCTAAGGCTTGGTTGTGGCAAGACGTCGCCTTTTAATAGGTGCAACCACGGCCGTCGGGTTATGCTGATCGCAAGCAGCTATCAACAGTCCCATGCCCCGATCCACAAGCTCTTCCAGCGTATCTCCACCGGCCGCCCTGGCCTCTCTGTCCAAACGAGTCCGGCAATTGAGCTGGACCCAACTCGAGACAGACCTGAACCACCAGGGTTTCGCCCAGATCAAGGGCTTTTTCGACAAGCGAGAAGCCAGCCAGATCAAGCGCAGATACGATGATCCCGCCCGGCGTTTCAGGAAAACCGTGAATATGCATCAGCACCAGTTCGGCGCCGGGGAATACAAGTATTTTGCCAACCCGCTCCCTGCCGAGGTGGCGCAGCTGCGCCGCGCGTTTTACAAGCAACTGGCGCCGCTGGCCAATCAATGGTCCGCATGGTTGAAGCAGGATCTGCACTGGCCACAGACCCTGAGCGCTTTTACCCGGCAATGTCATGCAGCCGGCCAATCCCGACCAACACCGTTGCTGCTCCACTACAAAACAGGTGGGTTTAACCGATTGCACCAGGATATGTACGGAGAGGTATTTTTTCCTTTCCAGGTTGTATTCCTGCTGGACCAGCCACAAACCGATTTTACCGGCGGAGAATTCCTGCTGGTGGAAAACAGCCCGCGCCGTCAGGCGCGCTCACACGTGATTCCGTTGGCTTTGGGTGATGCCCTGATCTTCCCGGTGCGAGAACGTCCGGAACCTGGCAAACATCGCATGCGACGCTGTCAGATGCGGCACGGTGTCAGCACCGTACACAGCGGTACGCGCACCACCCTGGGCCTGATCTTTCACGACGCTTAGTCCAGCGGATTCAAGCCGAACAGCGGCCGTAACCAGCGATTGGGTTTGATCATCAGTTCGTAAATCATCAGCGCGAGGCCCAGCGTAAGACTCGTGATCAAAACGTATTTGACGCCGACGGGCCAGGGCAGCCGCACAATCACATAAGACAATGCAACACTCAGGGTAAGGTGCAGGCAGAACAGCGGATAAACGGCCTGGGTCAGATAGCTCAGCAGCACGCCAGGACGCTGCAGAAAACGCCCCGCCAGCCCAACACACGTGATGAGCCAAGCCCACGCGTTACACATCCGCAACACGCAAAACGTCACGTATTCAATGACCGAAACCTCTTCCGCCGCTATACCGTCCCGCAACAGAGTGAAGCTACCACCAGTAAAACTAAAAAAATTGGCGAATAGCAGTCCGGTACAGACCAGCCCAACAAGCGCAGCGGGCAGCCAGAGTGCCTGACAGCGGTCCAGCAAGCGCGGTTGACTGACAAACACGAATCCGGCCAGAAACAGAATCCACCAGTGGGTAAAACTGGCCCAATCGTTCACCAGGTCGCGGAAACCTGGAAACGCCCAGCGCAGGGGAATTTCAGCCAGCAGCAGCACTATGACCACCGCGCCAAGATTAGCACCCTTTGCCAACCAGGCACCGATGCCGCGCATCGCCGTTGATTGTAAGGACCGGTAGAGTGGCCAGCTACCGACGCAAAACAGGAACAGATAGGCAACAAACCAGAAATGATGCCAGCTGAGATTCCCCTGCGGGTAGACGCGATCAAACAGATGGGCATAAAAGTCCAATAGACTGCCCGGCATATCCCCGATGTAGAGTTTCTCCAGATAAACCATCGGCGGCACCAGGACAAAAATGCCAAACACCAGGGGAATCAACAGGCGTTTTGCCCGTTCCGTAAAAAACTCCCGCATATCGCGATGCCGCAAGGCAAACTGCACCCCCATACCGGACACTAAAAACAGCAGCCCCAGGCGGAACTCCTGCAGGAACGCCACAAACACCTGCGCCAGCGGACTGGACTGTTCATTAATCACCATGGGTATGCCCTGAGGGAGAAAAACCACTGCAGCGTGAAAGTAAATTAACAGTCCGAACGCGATGACCCGCAACCAGTCAATATCAGCGCGACGCTGAGTAATGGCAGACTGGGCTTGGACAGATGGCGCAACCGTCGGCGCGGCTGCGTCGTGAGATGTGTTTGCTTGCATAACGTGTACCTCCTGGCTGAGGCGACACAAATTAGGGCTTGCAGACGTACAACGCTCCCGGATATCTGACTAAAGCTTAGCGATTTTAAAATCCGTCAGCTTTTGCAGCTCATGAAGACCCCTTGCCATGGCGGCGATACCCACTGGGTGAGGTCTGATACGTTTGCTTAAAGGCGCTGTTGAAGGACGACAGCGAGCGGAACCCCACATCCAGCGCAATACTGACAATCGGCAGCTCGGGTTCGCTGAGCAGCCGCTCAGCCGCTTCCTGAATGCGGTATTGATTAACAAACTGGTTGAAGTTGCGCTGCTGCAAATTGCCGTTGATCGCACGCCGCAGAACGTGTTCCGGCACACCCACCAGATCAGCGAGATCAGCGACTTTCAGGTCATGTTGAGCATACACCCTTTGTTCCCGCATCAGGTTCACCACCTGATCAACGACCTGTTGGCTGGCACCCGCAACGGGTGGCACAACTGATACTCTCACTTCTTCAAACGAGAGATTGCGCCCGGGCTGCAGAAACCAGACATTGACGACAAAAGCACACAAACAGATTGCCCCCATCCCCAATAACTCCAGGTTTACAGGCACCTGAAATCCGCTGGCGAGTTCGATAACCACCACCAGCGCAACCACCAATGCCAGACCGGCACAGAAAAAGTAGCGGAACGTCAATCGGCTGGCCAACAGATCTGCCTCACGCCCACGCCAGACCAGTACCAGCGCTGCAAGCGTCAGACCCAGTTTGACCAATTGTGCGCCATCATAGGTCAGCCAGTACGCCACGGAATTCGGTGCGAGGGTAAAGAGATGGCGCGGCAATAGCCCCAGCATATACAGAACAATCAGCACCCAAACAAAGCGTGGTACGCGTTTCTGTCCGTCCTGAAACAGATGCCAGGCAAACACAAACAGCAGCCCGGGGATAACGCTGGCCAGCACGTCCATGAGCATCACGGCCGGAGCCAGCAACCATTCGGCAAACACCGGGAGCAATAGATAACTGCAAACACACAGCAACAGGGTCAGGGTTAAATTGCGGCTGAAGGGCGACCCGCCGGCGCGCCATAATATGACCCCCAGCAGCATGACCTGGGAGGCGGCTATCAGCCGAAAGCCTTCAATGGTGCTGATCACTGTCCCGTTTGTGCCATATTGCTTCCACCTGCTCAATCAGATGACGTGTCAGTTGCTCGGCATCCACCGTCTGCAGGCCACGGTTATTCTGTCCACTCCACAGTGACGAAAAGTCCGCGCGACCCGCTGCTTCTGCTTTAGCTTTCAGCGGCGCCAGCGGCGCACCCCCGGTTGGAAAGGGTGAAACGTCTGTCGACATCGGTCCCAGCTCTACCATTAAGCGATTCATCAATCCTCGCGCCGGACGGCCCGAAAACAGATTGGTTAACGCAGTATGATTATGTTCGGCGTCGGTCAGCGCCTGGCGATGCAGCGGGCTGATGAGACTCTGTGGCGTGAGCAGATAGCAGGTGCCCAACTGCACCGCACTGGCGCCAAGTGCAAAAGCGGCCAGGATGCCACGCGCGTCAGCAATACCGCCTGCGGCAATAACAGGTACCTGCACGGCGTCGACAATCTGCGGCAACAGCGCCATGGTACCACTTTGCGTGGTCAGATCCTGGGACAGAAACATGCCTCTATGCCCACCGGCTTCAACCCCCTGGGCGATGATCACATCACAACCTTGCGCCTCGAGCCAGCGCGCTTCAGCCACGGTGGTGGCTGAGCTGAGGACCTGACAACCGGCGTCCTGAACCCGTTGCAGCAGCCGCGTGTCCGGCAGGCCAAAATGAAAGCTGACCACGGCTGGTTTGATGTCTTCGACCACTTCACACATAGCCGCGTCAAAAGGGGATCGCGCCGCCGCGGGGGCAACGGTGTCTAAGGGAATCTGCCAGGCTTCGTAGTAGTCGCTCAGGCGGGTGCGCCACGCAGCCATCCGTTCCGCATTTTCAGGCGCGGGCTCATGGCAGAAAAAGTTCAAATTCAGCGGCTGATCACTGAGGCCAGCCAGCTCATTAACCTGTTCGCGAAGCTGATCCGGCGTCAACATCGCGCATGGCAATGCACCCAGTCCGCCAGCGGCCGCCACCGCCGCGGCCATCGCAACACCACTCGCTCCGGCCATGGGTGCCTGCAGGATGGGAACGCGGATGCCGAAGCGTGCAAGCAGCTGAGGCGGCCAGCCTGACGCAGAATTGGTGTCCAACAGTCCCCCTTATTCCCGTATGCGTTTCCATATGCATTTCTGTGTGCGCATCCAGGCGCGTTGCACATTTTGTGCAAGTATCCCCGGCTACTCCGAGTTTGTCACGACGCTAACCAAGCAACAGCGCCGTTCAAGCTTTCTCGATCACCAGTCCAATCTGCCGGGATTGTGCAACCAGACGATCTGCACTGTCCCACAAAAGGCCGCTTTCGAGCATGCGCCCACCCTGAAGATCCTGCGTCGTAAACTGAGCGCGGATCCATCCGGGTACGGGTTGAGCGCGCACATGCACCGTTAACTCTACGGTCGGCACCCAGCCAATCACCCCCAGCCAACCGAGGGGTGAAGGGGGAAAAGCGTCAGCAAATAGGGGTAGCGACAGGCTGTCGGCCACGCGCCCATCCGTAAAGCCGATCCAGCCTGAGATGATCGCCTGCCCCGCCTGACCCGGATGCGCCTGTTGCGGGTGCAAATGCACGGCCACTCGTTGCGTAATGGGCAGGTCCAGCTGCTGAATGGCACCAGAGCGCGGAACACATTCCGCAACCGCAGGTAACTCTGGGGGCCTGATCGTCAATTCATCCGCAATGCCTGCGGCGGTGGCCAGATCGCCAAACCCGGCCAGAACTTCGAGTCGGGCCTTGTTGTCCTGCATCAGGGTCGCGCGGGCGGTACTCATGGTTCGGCCGACCCGCACAACATCTACGACAACCTGACATTCCGCAGACGCCACTCCCGGGCGCAGGAAGTGGCTGGTAACCGTCAGCGGGTCTGCATGCGGAAGCGCATGCTTAAGCGCCTGCAGGACAATGCTCAGCAGATAACCACCGTTGGGATTGTCACCGATGTTCCAATGCGGGTGCACGTAACCCCCATAGCTGTGCTCATCCAGGGCCTCAACCCGAGTTTCCGTATCGTAGTCAAACAATTTCAGCTCCGTATCTGTCAACGTCCGCAGAGTTTGGGCGGGTACAGTTTGGCGAGAAAGCCGGGCATCTGCGGATCACTGCGTGCGAGGGGAATGTCACTATGATGGAACCAGCGCACCGCCTTAAACTCGCTATGATCCCATTGCAGTGCCTGTGAGCGTGCCGCTCGCAGCACATACCACAACGAGACGTCAGTATGGCCGGCCGTTAACCCCACCGTTTGAGTCACGCTGATGAAACAGGGCCCCGGTTGAACAAAATCGGCTGTAAGGCCTAGTTCTTCTTTTGCCTCACGACGTACCGTTTCCCGTGGATGCTCGTTTACATCAACATGCCCGCCGGTAGGTAGCCATCGCTGGGCGTTAATATGGTCCACCAGGAGTACGTGGTCATCATCGACAACCACAAAGTAGGCAATGAGATGTTTGGGGGGAGTAGCCGGCTTGGCAATGCGAAACAGCGGCGCACCAGACGCGACCCACTGCAGCGCATCTGCATGCGCCCGGCGTTCTGCATCGTCATCCGGCACAATCTGCTCAATCTCGGCTCGAATGGCCTGCCGCACTGGGTCCGCGCGCCCACTATCTCCACTATCTCTACTATCTCTACTATCTAGGGACGCGTCCGGTATTTCGGGTGGCTGCATGAATCTACTCCTTTGCGCTCCTTCCCCAAGCATGCCGCACCGTTCACCAGATGCTTGCCACACCAGCTGGCCGGCGTATGATCATAACGAGAGAGAGGGAGAAACACTATGAGCGAAGCGCACCAGGTGCCGGGCGTGGAAGATCCATACACGCTGCCGATCGAGGCGATTGACGTTTCTGATGCCCGCCTGTTCGAACAGGCGCGCTGGCCGGCGTATTTCGAACGCCTGCGCAGGGAAGCACCGGTGCACTATAACGCCGACAGCGCATTTGGCCCGTTCTGGTCCATCACCCGCTTCGACGACATCGTGCAGATCGACAAACATCACGAGCTGTTCTCTTCTGAACCCTCGATCCTGCTGTCCGACCAGCCTGAAGACTTTCGCTTCGTCAACTTTATCCAGGCTGACCCGCCGGTGCACGATGAGCAGCGCATGGTGGTGCAACCCGTCGTAGCCCCTCGCAACCTGGCCAAACTCGAACCGATTATCCGCCAGCGCGCCGGCGCCATCCTGGACGCTTTGCCGGTGGGTGAAACATTCAACTGGGTGGATCGGGTGTCCATTGAGTTGACGACACAGATGCTGGCCACGCTGTTCGATTTTCCTTTTGCTGATCGCCGCAAGCTGACCTATTGGTCGGATACCGCCATCGCAACGCCGGAAATGACCGGCTCCAATGTCATCAACGAAGAACAGCGGCGCGAGGTCATGCTGGAATGTTATGAGTACTTCTGCAGGTTATGGGAAGAGCGTAAAGCGAATCCAGGCGGATTCGATCTACTGTCCATGCTTGCGCATAACCCAGCTACGCAGAATATGCCGGAAAAACAGATGGAGTTTCTCGGCACCTTGTTACTGCTGATCATTGGCGGCAACGACACCACCCGCAACTCTATCAGCGGCGGGGTGGTCGCGCTGAATCAGTTCCCGGCGGAATACGACAAATTGCGGGCTCGACCCGAACTGATACCCAACATGGTCTCTGAAGTGATTCGCTGGCAAACACCGCTGACCCATATGCGCCGCACGGCGACAACCGACGTCGAGTTTGGCGGCCAGCAGATCAAACAGGGTGATAAAGTGGTTATGTGGTACATCTCGGGCAATCGTGACGAAGCAGTCATCAGCCAACCGAACGAGCTGATCATCGATCGTCAGAACGCTCGCCACCACGTGTCGTTTGGCTTCGGCATCCACCGCTGCATGGGTAATCGTCTGGCGGAAATGCAGCTGCGCATTGTGTGGGAAGAAATCAGCAAACGTTTCGACTACGTTGAGATGAAGGCGGACCCCGTTCGTGTGCGGTCAAACTTTGTTAATGGCTATAGCGACTTGCAGGTACAGGTACACCCCAAATAAGTCACCAGTGCCCGGCGACACTCAATGGACAAAACGAATTTGTTCAGGAAAGTGTTCCGCCACCCGGCGCGGTTCACCACCCCGGGTATAACGAAAATCGCATTGCTGTGCGCCCAACGCGATGGTTCCGGTGCGGCGCAAGCCCTGTTGCCCCTTATCACTGATCACGTCATCTGAAGCACACATATAGGGTACCAGCGCCATGGCATCGTATCTGGCGAAGTGATAACAAATGGCGCAGGACTTTATATTATAACCCGAGTCGAAGCTCTCGCCTTCCGCGTTCACCACCTCCAGGACAAATTCCCCGGGATGGGTCCCGGGACCAGGGCCCAATACAGTTTCAGCTTCATCAGCCTCATCGTCCATTTCATCCGCATCTGCAGAGTGACGCATGAAGTCCAACATGGCTGCGCCGTAAACATGGACGTCAATCTGTTTACACAGCACCTGATAAACTGCCAGCTGTACCATGCAGAAAAACAGAGCCTGAGACATCACCAGTTGTGGTGCATCCACGTACGCCATATCCCGGGTCATGTCGCGAAACACCACCTCTGCTTCAGCAATCACACGATCTGTATCAGCGGGCACCGCACTTTGATCAGCCGCGCGCAATGCATCAACAAAGCTGCCCAGGCGGGTCCGACGCCGCACAAAAAAGTCCACGACCCGCTGCTGTTGCGCTTGGCTTTGCTCTCCTGATTGCGCACCTGTTTGTTCTCCCGAGGGCGCTTTGGTGCCAGAGTCACTCATGCGGATCCCTGCTTGAGCAGTTCCTCCAAAGGGTCACCTTGTTCGTAACGCGCCAGCAGCTTATCAGGATCAAATTCAACACCGATCGGGTTCTCGGCAAACGCGTCACTATGCATATAGACCTGCAACGCTTCTGCGGTTGCCAGGTTCTCGACCTGAAACTCTACCCGATGCCCATCGGGATCTGCATAGTACAACGAAGTTGTCAGGCCATGATTGATCGGCCAGACCGGTACAACCCCCGCCGCCTTGAGACGCTTGAAGGTAGCCAGCAGTTCTTCCAACGAGGTCAGCGTAAAGGCGACATGATCAAGCCCGGGAGCACCTTGGGGTGCGGTCTCAGATACACCGCTCTGCACCAGCGCCATACGATGATGTTCATCATCGTAGCTCATAAAGCAGATCATCGGATTGCGATGCACCGTCTGCATCCCAAGCACCAGGCTGTACCAATCGATGGACTGCTGCAGATCAGAAACCCGCAGCACGTAGTGGGCCATTCTGGGTTGGGTGGGTAGATCGGGGTCAACGGTGCGGCGTTCACTCGTCATCTCAGCACTCCTGACATGGTGTTGGCTTCAGAATCTAATATGCGGCAAATACCGAGGCCAGTCCATACTCACTCAGCCAGGGTCTAATCAAGCTGCTGTTCAGCTGGGCCGCACGGTTGGCGACCATCTGCCTGGAGAATTCCGGGTAAGGTCGCGACAAGTAACTGACCTGTTCGCCATAAATCTCAGCATGAAATGCTTTGGCCCCGGCCGCCTGTGCATCCGCGTTGGCCAGCACATAAGGCACGTAGGTATCGCACATCTCACTCAACACATGGCGCGCAAAGGGCGTGGATTCGGGCCAGGGCGCCAGGTCACCAGACCCATCCCATTGATCAGCGCGTCGCTCCGCCCAGTGCACCACGGTGGGAAAGGCCGCCACCACCTTCTTCGGGTCAGGATCCATATTGGTATGGGCGCGCAACCCGCCTAACACAATACAGTCCAGCGCAGTGGGCCGGTCACCCAGTAGAAAGGCTGTGGCTTGCAGCTGTTGCTCTGCCGCTTCCAGGAGACGCAGATACTCCGCTTCCGCCGCCTGCTGTTGTTGCGCCGAATCGGTCCCGGTAGCGCGGCAGGCCCGGGGGCCCCAATCCAGCATGCGTTCGGCGATGGCGGTGTTTCCCCCAGCCATGCGCGTAGCCGCAAATCGCGCGCTGTCAGCATAGTGCCACCGATAGTGGACCATCACCCGGGCAATCCATTCATCCAGATGTTCTTCCAGCATATGCACCAGCAAACCCTGCTCCCCTGCCGGAAACATCTCACGACCGGCAAAGCGCCCATCCAGCATTGCCAGAAGTGGTGTGGTATCTGTAATCATCCAGTTTTCCGGGGTGTGCAGCACCGGCACCTGATGCGTGCCCGCCCGCTGCTCAATCAAGGCCACATCCGCCTGATTCTTGTTCAAAATGGCAAAGTCAGCGCCGTAAAAAATGCAGGCCGCTTCCAGCTTGCGGGTAAACAGGCTTAGTTCGCCGCCGTAAATTGTGTATCCCATATTGATGGACTCTCCATGCTGATCTGTAGTCACCGTTGGCTGATCAGTCTGCCTGTTGCACTCAGCAACCACCCCGTTACTCTTAGCATCGCACATCACCCAAGCATTGAGAATTCAGCATGCCCAAGTTCATAGATCTGTCGGTAGCGATTGAAAACAACGTCCACACCGACCACCCCGGTGGCTCGCCCAAGGTTGACTATAAAACGCATCAGGAAACCGCTGGAGCGCTGGCCCACTTTTTTCCCGGCTTGGAACCGCACGAACTCCCCGACAGCGAAGGTTGGGCGGTGGAAACAATTACCCTGTCTACACACAACGGCACACACATGGACGCGCCGTGGCATTTTCATTCCACCACACACCACGGTCGTGAACGGGCGCCTAGTATTGATGAAACGCCACTGGAATATTGCCTTCAACCTGGCGTTAAGCTGGACTTCCGCCACTTTCCCCACGGCTACCTCGTCACCCCAGAGGATATTGAGGCGGAACTGAAGCGGATCAACCACGAATTAAAGCCGCTGGAGATCGTCTTAGTTAACACCAGCGCAGGCGCCTGTTTCGGTGAACCCGGGTACGTCGACGCAGGCTGCGGCATGGGGCGGGATGCGACACTGTATCTCACCGAGCGCGGCGTGCGGGTGGTGGGTACCGACGGCTGGTCCTGGGATGCACCGTTCAGCCATACCGCAACAAAGTGGGCAGAACAACGTGACCCCGCGATCATCTGGGAGGGGCACAAAGCGGGGCGGGAAATCCCCTACTGGCAGATGGAAAAGCTGCACAACCTGGAGGCATTGCCCGGAGACGGATTCACCGTGTCCTGTTTTCCCGTGAAGATTAAAGACGCGTCAGCAGGCTGGACCCGTTGCGTGGCCATTCTGGACTGAGTTCTGATTGCATATTGGACACATGCTTCAGTCGATGACGTTGGCACCGCCATCATCCAGCTGAGCAGGACGCTGCCAATAGTTAAACTGGGGCGTCCAATCAGCCTCACTGATCCCGGCGAGGCCCAGCAGATGCCAGGCCGGGCAGTACAAGTCACCCGGTCCGAAGACACAACTGCTGTGGCGCAAAATTGTGTCGCCGTCACGCGCATAAACCACCGCACCTGGCATATTCGACTGGTCGGCCATGACCGTCTGCTCATGGATGTAAGCGCCACCCCCATGCGAGGCGAGACGAAACCGCCAGCCCCGGCTGTTGGCAAAGCGGCGCTGCTCTGCCGGGGGATCGCGTGAAACCAGCACCACCGCCAGGGTTGATTCAAGATGCGGCAGCAAGCCGTTGAAACCATCCGCCCACAGGGTGCAGTAGCGGCAGCCCTGACCCATGTTGTGAATCGCCAGCAGTTTCTGCTGCTGGCCAAACAGATCCAGCAACGTGGTGTTACCTTCCGGTACGTCAAAACTGTAGTTGGGCACTGGCTTACCCCGCTGCACCTTGCGCAGACTGTGCAGCTCCTGGGTCAACTCAAAAATCTGTTGTTCCAATCCCGCAATGCGTGCCTCTCTATTATCCTCTCTTTGGTTGTCTGTATCGCCCATGTTCCCGCCTCCCTCAGATCTCAGCAGTGCAAAGACACTGTACGCCGTCTCTAAACAAAGGCAAACGTGAACCCTAGACATCACTTCGCGATGCGTGCATAACTCGGTTATGAACACCAAACGCCACGCGCTGATTTTTGTCACCATCACGGTCTTCCTGGATACCGTCGGTTTCGGTTTGATCATGCCCGTGTTGCCGCAATTTCTGATGGAGCTGACCGGACGGGATCTCTCTGAAACGTCCAAAATTGCGGGTTATCTGGTGGTCAGTTACGCCATTCTGCAGTTTCTCTTTGCACCTATCATCGGCAATCTCAGCGACCGCTTCGGCCGGCGCCCCGTTTTGCTGATTTCATTGTTTGCGTACGGCCTGAACTTTCTCATTTCCGGGCTGGCCACAGCACTCTGGGTACTGTTCATCGGGCGCGCGTTAACCGGCATTACCAGTGCCACCTATGCCACGGCCAACGCCCTTATCGCGGATGTCAGCCCACCGGAAGAGCGGGCACAGAATTTCGGCTTAATGGGTGTGGCGTTTGGCCTGGGTTTTATTTTTGGCCCGAGCATAGGTGGTTTGTTGGGCGAAATCGACACGCGCCTGCCGTTTTTTGTGGCGGCAGGTCTGGCAGGCATCAATACGCTCTACGGATTTTTTGTGCTGCGCGAAACACTCCCGGCGGAACGGCGCCGTGAGTTTGAATGGCGCCGCGCCAACCCGGTAGGTATGTTGCTGCAGGTGCGCAAGTACCCCATCCTGCTGGGCCTGATTCTGGCAATGTTTATTCACAATATCGGCTTTCACGTCTACCCATCGAACTGGAATTTCTACACCATTGAAAAACTCAACTGGACACCTTTTGACGTGGGATTGTCCATGGGTGTGGTGGGTATCCTGATGGCGCTGGTACAGGGCGTACTGATTCGCATCTTGATCCCCCGATGGGGCGCCCCACGCACCGCCATGGTCGGTTTTGTGGCTGCTGCGTCCGCCTATCTGGGAATTGCGCTGGCAACCAACACAGTCAGCGTTTACGTCTGGTGTATGGTCTCGGGATTTGCCGGTCTGGTGGGTCCATCCGTCGCCGGCATCATGTCCAATCAGGTGCCCCAGAATGAACAAGGTGAACTACAGGGTATCAACGCCAGCATCGGCAGCATCGCCGCCATCATCGGTCCGCTAGTCATGACACAGAGCTTCAGCTACTTCACCGGCCCTGCTGCACCCATTTATTTTCCGGGGATCGCTTTCACCATTGCTGCAGCGCTGGCCGTTGTGGCCGCCATCATATTTGCGGTGAATCTCAAAGTGCTGGCGATTCCAGTCCATCAGACGCCTGAGCCGGATTGATTACATAAGGTATGCGCGTTACCAGGCCGGGGCGCAATCGCCCTGCACCGTTACCCGCTCCGCATAACGGCTGTTGGGATAATAATCCCAAACGGCATGATGCCAGGTGCAGCGATTATCCCAGAACACCAGCGTACCCGGCTGCCAGCGCACCCTGGCGTGAAAGCGCGGGTTGTCTTCACCCTGCCGCCACAGAAGTTCCAGCAAAGCATAACTCTCCGCGCGGGTTAACCCCTCAATACACTCGGTGAACGAACGATTCACAAAAAGAACTTCACGCCGGGTGTGCGGATGGCGGATCACCACCGGGTGGGTCGCCTTGGGATACGTCTGGCCCGGTTTTAATCTGATGTTGTAGTTGGCCAGATCTTTGCGGCCATCGTGTACCGCGCGCAAGGTGCGCAGCCAGTTCTGCAGCGGCTCTGAGAAAGATTCAAACACCTTGTACATGTTCGCAAACAGCGTATCGCCGCCGCT